>JAQUQI010000009.1:0-49249 GCA_028716165.1 Candidatus Omnitrophota bacterium | reverse complement strand
CACTTATAAGTTACGCTCCCTTGCGGTCGCGTATACTGTATGGTGCTTAGATCCTTCTAATGCTCCCGTTGGTCGCATTATCAGGATAAATGCGCACTTATAAGTTACGCTCCCTTGCGGTCGCGTATACTGTATGGTGCTTAGATCCTTCTAATGCTCCCGTTGGTCGCATTATCAGGATAAATGCGCACTTATAAGTTACGCTCCCTTGCGGTCGCGTAACTTATGTGCTCATTTACATTCTATCGGGGATGGAAACGCCCAATAAGGCAAGGGCCGTTGAAAATACCTTTTTAAGGGATTCTATCAGCATAAGCCGGGCAAGACTAAGATCAACATCATCACTTACAACGCGGTGCTTGGCATAAAAACTATGAAAACCCGACGCAAGTTCCATTAAATACGTTATAAGTAAGTGCGGTTCAAGGGTTGCCGCGCAGGATTTTATTATTTGGGGAAATTCCCTTAACAGGCGCATTATATCAAATTCCTCTTCCGAATCAAGCAGGGAAAGCAAACGGCCTCTGTCATCAACTCTGGCGGAGCCTGCTGCCTTAGCCTTGTTATTAAGTATGCCGCATATCCTTGCGTGCGCATACTGGATATAGTAAACAGGGTTCTCCATGGATTGCTTTTTTGCCAGTTCAAAATCAAAATCCAGATGGCTGTCTCGGCGGCGCGTCAAAAAAAAGAACCTTGTCACATCGCAACCGGCCTCATCCATAACCTCGCGCAATGATATAAACTCGCCCTCTCTTGTAGACATTCGTACCGGTGCCCCGGATCTTGACAGGGTAACAAGCTGGATAATGAGTATGGATAAGGCATCAGGGTCTTTGCCAATAGCCTGGCAGGCGGCTTTCATCCTGCTTATATAGCCGTGATGGTCCGGGCCCAAAAGGTCTATGAGCAAATCATAACCTCTTTGAAATTTGTCTTTATGATACGCTATGTCAGGGGTTATGTAAGTATAACTTCCATCACTTTTACGCAAGACCCTGTCCTTATCGTCCCCAAACCTGGTTGATGAAAACCACAGAGCGGAGTCTTTTTCATATAGTAAACCTTTTTGCCCAAGCTCCTGGAGCGCATCCTCTACCTTACCCGAACCGCCCAACTCCCGTTGGGAATAGTAATTATCAAACCTGACCCTGAAATCGCCAAGATCTTTCCTGATACCCTCCATAATGTGCCGTATGCCGAAATCGCAGAAAACGCTTATGTTTTTTTCGCCAGGTTCAAACATGTCACGGCCGTATTTATCAATAAACAATCTGGCGATATCGTATATATATCCACCCTTATAGCCGTCGTCAGGAAAAGCGCATGGCTTACCGACAAGCTGGCAATATCTGGCGTGGATGGATTTGCCAAGAACCATTATCTGGTTACCGTCATCATTGAGATAATATTCCCTGGTTACTTTGTGGCCGGCAAAATCCAATATATTAGCCAGCACATCGCCTATGGCAGCCTGCCGGCCATGCGCAACGCTTAACGGGCCGGTAGGATTGGCGCTGACAAATTCAATCAATATCTTTTTGGGCTTTACGCCTTCGGGCCTGCCAAAATCACCGGACATGGAAGATATTTCACTTATCACCGAACGTAAATAGTCCCGCGAAAAATAAAAATTTATAAAACCCGGGCGCTTGACCTCTACCCTGGATATTAAATCACTAAACCCTGAATCCTTGAGCCCCTTCCTCAACAAATCCGCTATATCTTCCGCCGTATGCAATAGGTCAAGTCCTTCGGCTGATTTGCATATCTGCATGGCAATATTGGTAGACAGATCTCCCAGGCTGTAGTGCTTGGGCTTTTCGCAGACAACCTTAGGCAAGGCATTCAGGCCCCATTTGCCGGATATCGGTTTTATAATAGATTCTATGTAATCCGAAAGCTTTGCTCTCATCGTATCAAAATACCCGCTATGATAAACAGGGGCATCTCTTTACCTTAACGGCCGAGATGCCCCTGTTTATCATCATTTATCTCTATAATTTTCGCGTCGCCCCACAGTCTTTCCAGATCATAAAACCGCCTTGCCTGATGCTGAAAAACATGGACAACAACATCAACATAATCCAAAACAATCCATTGCCCGTCTCTGAAACCTTCTCTGCGCAAAGGCCTTATTCCGAAACAAGCCAAACTATCTATTATATGCTCGGCAATTGCTATGACCTTTGTGGAAGACTCTGCCTCTGCCACAACAAAATAATCACAAAAACAGGCAATACCGCTCATATCCAAGACCCTGACACAATCCGCCTTTTTCTCCAAAGCATAATGAGCGGCCGCCAAAACCTTATCTCTTAAACAGACAAACCCTCCCGGACGGGACTTCCGCCTGCCGTCCTTCTTCACCCCGGCCATGAATACCTCAAACGCGTATGCCGTATCAAAAAAACCGGCTTATTTACCCATTATCCTGTACATGCCTGTACCGCAATCAGGGCACTTGCCTTTCATGGCCTTACGGCCGTTTTTCATAGAAACCTCTTTCGCATCCTTAATCTCTTTTTTTGATTTACATTTAACGCAATAGGCCTCTGCCATACTTCCTCCTTTTTTGTTTTGGGGTATTGTAACACAGCATAATTTCTTAGTCAAGACATTTGGATTTTTCAAAAACCGCCGGAGAAGGCGCGTCTGTGACGGGAGCGCTTTCAGCGCCCGCGCTTTTTACCACCGCCTGGCGGTATGCTATTGATAACTTATGGCTATCTGCAGTGTTTCCTTATCGCTGGTTATCCTCTTTGGGAAAGGCGGAAAAGGGGCCGCTTCCGTTACGCTTTTTATGCCTAATTGCGATAACCCCGGGTTATCCCCTTTTGATATAACCGGTTTGGAAACAAGCTCGCCCTTGGAATTGATTTCAAAAGATATAAAAACCTCTCCGTGCAGGCTCTCGCCAGGCTTCTCTTGTTCAACCTTCTTATTGATTATTGAAGCTATGAGGCCGTAATATTCATCGGCATCCATATCATTAGTCATGCCGCGGCGCGCGCTAATATTGTCTACGGCCTTTTCCTGCGCGACCTTGTTTACAGTAAGCAGATCATTGGCTTCATACCCTGATATAATATGGGGGGTAAGAAATATGACAAGCTCCGTCTTTTCGGGATTAGTGCTATCGCCGCTGCCGATCGTCCTTGTCCTGAACAAATTGCCAAGCAGAGGAATATTAGCAAGCCCCGGAACCTCTCTTAGGCTTTCCCTTATATTCTCTTCCATGAGCCCGCCGATAAGGACCGTTGAGCCGTTCTTGACCATCACGGTCGTTTCCGTAGTGGTTGTCTTTACAATAGGTATTACATTACCGCTGCTGGTAATCTGGAAATCCCCTATCTTGGAGCTTACTTCGGGCTTGATCTTCATTGTAATGTAATTTTCATCGTTAATTGTAGGCGTTACTATTAGCTTTATTCCAAGGTCTATAAATGTCACGTTTTCAGCTTCTATATTGCCCGTACCACCGCTTCCCTGGCTAATGGTGCGGGTAGCATACGGCTGGTTCGTCCCCACAAGTATGCTGGCTTCTTCGTTATTTAACGCCACAATACGGGGTGATGAAAGAAGGTTGGTCTTACCATACTCCCTTAATGCCTGTATAACAGCCTGATAACCCTCGGTGGCGAGATTACCTATCTGCAGGGCCCCGCCGTTGGCCGTGGTCGCGACAGTGGGTATGACCTGTTGCTGGTCGCCGTATCTTAAGCTTACACCGAGGGTGGCAACCTGGTGCAGTTTACTCTGCATCTTTGTAAAGACCGCGTCCCAGTTTATACCGGTATTATAGTCGTCATTTAATGTAATCTGCAAAACCTTGGCTTCAATGATGACCTCTTTATGCTTTTCATCAAAGGCCTCTATCAGCTTATCAAAAACAGGTATCTGGTTTTTGAGGTCAGTCACCGCTATTTTGTTTGTGCGCTCGTCAATATGGATACTACCCGTATTCTTGGTTAATATCTCGCTAAGCCTATCCTTGAGATCATTGGCCTTGGCGTACTGGAGATTATAAACCTTTGTCGTAAGGGGCACGTCAAGGACCTCTATGACGTTTTCCATTTCAGCCACAGTTTCAGGTATATCCATAAGGACTATTGTTTCCGAGACATCGTCAGAGACAACCTTGCCTATATTAGTCTTAAGCTGTGATACTGATTTGAGCACCTCTGCCGCCGTAACATTATGCAATTTTACGGATTTGACTATCCTCCTGTCTTCGTACTTCTTTCCGTACATAAGCTCATAATCGCGTTCGGTCATCACGTATATGATATTATTGCGATTCTCATACGCTAACCCATTGGCTGCTATTATTATTTCAAACGCATCCCATATATCAACCCCTTTTAGAAAGAGCGTGACCTTGCCGGTGACATTTTTGCCTGCTATAATATTAATCCCGCCCTTCATGGATAATAACCTGAAAACGTCCAGTATATCCATACCTTTGATGTCAAGAGATAGTTTTTCTTCCGGCTGGTCCTGGGGACGGCCGAAGTTCTGCGCATAAGCAGTTCTACACGGATTAATACATATTATAAATGCCAAAAATAATGTCAATAACGCCTTCATAACGCGCCCCCCTCGTATCATAGTGACAGGGTCATGGTTTCTTCACCGTAATTTAAGACAACCCTGCCGGCAGATACGCTCTTTATCTCTATACCGTTAACCAGTTCTCCTTCTCTTAGAAAAAGCGTCTGGTTGTTCTTTTTATCTTCAATAATGGCCTGCGGCACGTCTCCGGGAATCACGCCGACCAGTTTGAGGTCCTTTAAAAGTTCGTTCAGTTTTGCGGGTTCCTGTGCCTGCGTTTTCTTCTTTTCAACCGCTGCCGGCACGAATACGGCTTTATTGCCGATAAGTTTTTGATAATCATCAAATGAGCCTCTGCCTGTGGCACCAGAGCCTTGAGCTTCACTGGTAATATTCTGGGCGGGTTTTGCCTGCGCATTTTCCGCGGGGGCCTGGCTTGATATAACCGCGACCAGCTGTTTGAGATTAGCCACATCCTGGTCTTCTTTAGTGCCGGAGGCACTTATTAAAAAATATAATCCCGCAATCAGTAAAAGAACAAAAAAACCGGCAATCAAATAATAAGGATTAAAGCCCGCCGGCATTTTGACCTTTGGCATACTATCCGCAGCGCCGGAAACTTTTGCTTTAAGAAGCGGCATCTTTTGCCCGTCTGGCTTTAAAACGGCGCCTGATCTGCCAGAAGAAGCGGCCGGGACAGATGCCGGTATCGGCTGGCCCGTCTCGCCTGCCGCGGTTTGGATATTGGCCCTCTCTGCTGATAGCGGCCGATTTTTGCCTTTTATCAAACGCAAAAGCCTTTCTTCCGGCGAAATCTCTCTATCCATGCTACCGTACCTCACGCGTCATTATTTCTTCTATTATATCCTGGTCAACAAACTTTTTATTACGCATGATCAATACCTCAAGGGCGTCATGGCAAAACATTGAAATCTTTCTCGGATAACCCTGTGTATATTCATATATATGCCTTATGGCGCTGTCGGTAAACAACTCCTGGCCCGAGGCATCATAACCCGCCTGTTTCAGCCTGAAGTGGATGAGGGCGCGTGTCTCGGACTCGTCCAGAGGATTAATAATATATTTTAAATTTATCCTGTCCATGAAATTTCTTATCCTGCGTATCTTGGGCAAAAGCTCAATCTGTGACAATATAACCAGCTGTAACAGCTTGAATTCGTTCGTCTCATAATTTAGCAATGTCCTTAAAATCTCCACCTGGCTGGGGGTAAGTTTCTGACCTTCATCTATAAGAAGAACGATGGTCTTTTTTTCGTCAACACCTTTTTGAAACAGGTATTTTTCAAGGGCGTCTTTGTAATCAAGCGTTGAGCGAAAAGCGGGGTTTACCCCAAACATCTTGGCAAGGCTTGAAAGAAACTGGAACTCCGTTTTATAACTCGGGTCAAGAATCATGTGAAAAATAAAATCAGGCTCATCCTTGAACAGCTGGATAAGCATCCTGCTTAACGTGGTCTTGCCTGTTCCCACATCTCCTAAGATGACATTAAGCCCTCTGCGCAGCCTTATGGCAATCTCAAGCCTTTTAAGGGCTGAATCATGCGAAGAAGACGGATAAAAAAAATACGGGTCAGGGCTCGTTGAAAAAGGTTCTGATTTGAGATTTAACGCTTCGTAATAACTCATCCCTGCCTCTTTTTGTACCTTGGGATATTGTCCTTTATCTTGCTTAAAGGCACTCCGTTTTTTCTAAGTTCTCGTATATCCTTAAGCGAGTTTACCGTTGTATCGTCAAAAAATCTAAAATTCGTCTCCGGGCCTCTGGCGATTTCTTTTATGAGCCCTATTTTAAGGTAGAACTTTAGGGTGTCTACAGAATGTCCTGTTACATGCGAAAGGTCCTTAAGCAAATATATATTCGGCATAATATTTTCCTCAAAAATAAAAAATCCAGCAGTGAGCTGGATATTACACAAATTACCAATATTTACAAGCAGAGAGCCCACCTTCTCCCTACTTGTAGAGTAGTTTACTATAGCTAATTAATTATGTCAACAGTTTTTAGGAAAAAAACTGAAATATTATAAAATGTGCTCCATACCTGGTGAGCGGAGCATTAGAGCAACTTAATATCCATTGAATAAAAAACAAATTCATGCCAATTATCCAATGGATATCTTTGAAACAAGCATAAAAGCCCTGATTAATACAGCCTGCTGGCCGCCTTTTGTATTAAGGTTTAATTTGTCTATCTTGATAAGCTGGGGGGAATTTTTGATCTCAAAAATAAACTTCATTAAGCCTGCCATGTCCGATTCCGTTTCTACCTCTACTTCAAACTGCCTGAAATACTGCTTTTGCTTGGCAGGTTTGGGCCGCATGCTTGTTATGCTTACCCCTGTTCTCTGGGCAGCTTTTTCAAGCTCATCAAGGACAACGGTAACAACCTGTTCATCGTTAACAGCCTGTTTCAGCCGGCTTGTAAAATGATCGTATTCCTGTTCTATGCCGGACTTATCTTTCATCAGGGCGAGGGATTTGCGAAGTTTCGCCTTAACAATTCCGATCCTGTTGTTCATATCACGTCTGCGCGCCATCATCGGCTCTATCAATACAGTATATAGCAATGACAGCAGTATCACGAATATCACCGCGGCCAATATGTATTTTTCCCGTGATGAAAGCTTTTTTAGCATAAACCTATCCTTATTTAATGCCCCGCGCGTGGTTATTCGCGTTCCGGCACTGCCTTAAAATTGCATCTCAACTGAAAATCAACCGACACGCCATCTTTTGTCTGCCTCTGTATTACCGAGCCTGTCTGGACATTACTGAATACCTCCGAAGACTCCATTAAAGAAACGAGGCCGAAAACATCCGACATTTTTGATGCCTTACCGCTGAAGCGCAGTATCTTTGATTCGTCTTCATAGTCAAAATCGGCTAAAGATATGCCTTCAGGGATCAAATAGTAAAGATTATATATTACGTCAAGGGAGGATTCACCCTGGGCCAGGTATGATTTTATACCTTGCAGTCTTTTGAGCTTAATCTCTAAAAGATCGGACGTCTTGTCAATCCGGCTGTACAATGCTTCAAGGTCTTCCAGCGTCCTTTCCATCCGGTCGATCCTTACAAAATAAACGGTAAAAAAAACCACGCAGGCAAAAAACAAAAGAGAAAACCCTGCGACAAGTTTTTTGAATAAAGACCTCTTCCTGTTTATCTGTTTGCGCGATTGCGGCATCAGATTGATGCCAAAACCCATACAGGCCGCTCCGCATACAGAACAGACCGAGGCATTTTCAGGTATGCCGGATTCGCTTAAAGCATTATCAGATAACCGTACACCATATAATGAATTAAAATACGACGAGGAGATGTTGATGTCCGCTTTCAGGCAATCCAGAAAAACCTCGCCGGCAACAGCGGCACCCGTAAGAATAATTTTCGTAATTCCATTGCCCTGGCCTTCCTTTTCTTTAAGGCATAAGGCCATGGACTGTTTTATTTCATCAAGCAGTCTGGCCTGGGGTGTTACGGCGGTTGTTTTAGGGCCCAGCAGGTCATCAGCTCCCAGGGTAATTGACCTGCTGAAGCAAAGGCCGGAAGACGAAACAACCGCTATCTCGGTCCTGTCCGCGTCAACATTTACAAGGCAGGTACTCTCTTCCGCCCCGGGGCCAAGGCCCGCCTTATCAAGCCAGCCCGCATCAGCTTCTGAACTGAAATAGACCTGTTTAAGCCTTGATGAATACGCGCCCAACAGGGAATCAATCCTCGTCAGTTCTGATTTCAAGGATATTACCAGTAATATCCTTGAATAGCCCTGTTCGTCTGTTCCAATTATTCTGTAGTCGGATATTATATCCTCCTGCGAATAAGGCGTCTGTTTGGCAATCTCAAACGACAGCATCTTATCAATTTCAACCCTGTTAACAGCGGGTAGTTTGATGTGCCTTGTTATAACTTTCTGTCTTGGGATAACGGCTGTTATGCAGTTAAAATTGATGGCGCTTGAGGCAACGGCTTCGGCAAAAGCGCGCGGCATATCCGCTTCAGAGAGTCCCGATACCGGTTTTACGATAAGCCGCATGGCCTGGCAGGCCTTGCCGGTTGAGGAAAACTGGGCAAGTTTGAGATATTTCTCATCAGCCTGGACAAAGAGGTTATTATTCGCGTGGAAGAAAGACATTAGTCTCAATGCGCTACTCCTGATACCAAAATACAGCTGTTGGAAAATTCTTTTTATCCGAAAACATATAAACGGCCTCAAGGCGTGATTTCACGCCGTCAACATCCGCTACGGCACTGACGCGATAAACGTCAGAGGCGACGCATATCTGCGCGGCGCCGATAGACAATAATTCTCTTATACGATTATACTCATCCGTTGTTATGCTATAAATATTAGCATACCAGTCAGGGTCTTGTAAATTCTTAATTTCAACCAATCCATCTTCCCGCCTATCCACTACCTCCGGGCCAAAACCGAACCAGGCATCGTCCTTTGTGCCGATTATGCCGTCTTCACCCTGCCTATAACGGTTTATTTTGGAGGCGAGCTCCGGGAAATCCTCTCCTATTAAAGCTGACAGCACCCTCTCGCCTGCCGTATTGATGTTTACCATCCCGTTTCCGTAAACGGTTATATACGGCTTTATCATACGAAATATTTTATCGTCCATGCCTCTTACAAGCAGAAGCTCATATATGCTGTCAAATGCCGCGTTTTTACACTCATACGGCGGATTAAGCCCGGTATAATACTCGTTTTCCGCTCCATACAGCAGGCCTTTCTCGGATGAAGCGGTTATGCTGTCCGCGTCCCTCCAATCTATTATAGAACCTGCCAGAGACAAGGCCTTTTCTTCATCAACGATAAAAGACATGAACAGTCCGCGCAAGGTATCTTCAACAGCGGTGTTTATGTTTATCTTTGACTGCTCATCCATCAGGCCATAAAGGGTGGCTGGTTTTTTCCCATCCGCGTCAAGTCCTGGATATTCGTAACTAACAGTATAATACCCGGGGCCAAAGGCATGAGCGCGAAAAAGAGATTCATTATTCGCCCAAGCCTGGCTTAAAGCATCTATGCCGGCTGACATGCCCAAAACATATTCCATTCTTTTTTCCGCCAGCGCGCGCATGATACCGGCACGCGCCGTAAAAAACGCCTTGCGTTTATCTGTTTCATAAGATGCCAATTTCAATGAGATTGAAGCCTGTCTGCCTACAGTAACGGCAAACAGGGAAAGTATGGCCACTATCCACAGGGATGTTATGAGTATTACGCCTTTATCGTTTGGCTGGGACAATTAAACCTCCACTATGCCTGAATGCAAAGGCCCTGCCACAGGCACCTTTACACGCTTAATAATCTTGTGCGTTTTAAGACTATTGGGATTTAGATAAACAATCTCCATGCTTACGGCAATAGGCAGGGCATCCTCCTGCCACAATGCAACCCATTCGTACGACGAACGTCCATCATTAGGATTTCCCGCGCTATCGGCGGAAGCTTGCCCCTCATTCAAATAAAGATACGAGAATTTTATATCCAGAATACTGTCCAAGAGTACTTCGTAGCCATCCTGCCTGCCGCCTAAGGCTTCTTTGCCGGAAATTTTTTCAGCCAGGACAGCGGAGGCGGCCTGCCGTAAAGGCTCTATTCTTCTTACAAGCGAGAACTCATTGCCTGAACCTTCAACACCATAGCTGATCCTGGCCACACCAAAGTTGGTTCCGCCGCCGTCATCAGCCAGGCTTGCCAACGACAGCCTCTTTTCATCTCCTCTGAAATCAATACTTTTTGAAAAACAGGCATTTCTGAAATCCTTATCTATCACAGACAGGGCAAATCTCAATTTCTGCCCAAAAGCGGCCTCTTGCAATATGCGTTTATAAGCAGTTATGCCTGAACCAAAACAAGCGTACATGACAACCGCAATCAACGAAAAAATGGAAACCGATATTAATAGTTCAATAAGCGTAAAACCTTTTAAGGCCTTTTTCATAAAACAATGCCCGCCTTCACTGATTTTGCATTGCGCGGTATAAATTCAAGGACAGGCCGCCGGGTACTATTGCGGCAAACACGACAGTATCAGTAAGAGAATCCCTCGCCGCCTTCGGCGGGGACATAAGAAACAAGCCCAATTCTTCTGTCGCCGTCCTTTGACCAGTCCAATTCACAGCATAACCTTTTTATAGCAGTATCCTGCGCGCTATGGCCATAATCTAAATCATCTTTTTCAAGCGCCATAACCTGGCTGCGGAATATAAATGCCGTCTGTAAAAACACTTCTTCCTGCTCGATATCCAGAGAGTCCTGCGTGTAGAGTTTTAAATCCATGTCAAATATTCTCTCGTCTAAAAACATGGCTGCTTCATAATAGCTGTTTGCCAGCGATACAGCCTTCAATGAAGAGGAAAAGGCGTGATTTATGAGTATAACAGAAGACGATACAAGCGCGACGGCAATCAGAGTTTCTATCAGCAAAAAAGC
Source organism: Candidatus Omnitrophota bacterium (assembly GCA_028716165.1). Taxonomy (NCBI): domain Bacteria; kingdom Pseudomonadati; phylum Candidatus Omnitrophota; species Candidatus Omnitrophota bacterium. Next base: position 38,226 of record JAQUQI010000009.1, on the reverse strand, counting down.
CCTATTCTTTCTTCTCATGGATATCCACCGTACCGGTAATATGATCCAGTTTTACCGAAAGACATTTATTCTTTTTGTTGACGATATTTATAACCGCGGGGTCGCAGAAGCCGCCGGGTGAAAAATCTACATATTCTCTATCAGCATGGATATCCAAACCGGAAGGCGCGCGAAATATCCTGCCCCACCTCTCAGGCAAATCCTCATAACTGCCGTCTGGCAGTCCTGCCATTATCTGGCAGGTATTACTGCCAATGTCAAAAACGATTCTGTAATATTTTCTTTCAAAAATAGACCGCTGGCGGGCCAGATAAATCATTTGAGATACCGCTCTCGCGCACGAAAAAATACTTAAGTCGTCATATGTCCTGCTAAAGATAGGCGTTGATAATGAGATCATAATAAGCATGATCACGGTAACAAGCGCCAGCTCAATAAGGGTAAAAGCTCTTATGGCAGGGGCCGGATCAGGCTGACTCTTTTGGGGATTGCCAATTAATGATGTCATCAGCGCTTTCAATACCGTCTGGCCCGTGCGAAGACAGGTCATAATCGCCTGTATTATGTATACCCGGACACACATAAATATAGGGGTTGCCCCACGGGTCAAGAGGCGTCTTTTTTATATATGGCCCTTTCCAATTGGGCGGCACAGGCGCGGAAGACGGTTTATATATCAACGCGTCTATACCCTGCTCGGTAACAGGGTACATGCCGTTATCAAGCTCATAGAGGTCCAGGGCGGTGGCCAAATGCGCCTCTATCTGCGCCTGCGCTGCCGCGGCCCTTGCCTGTTGAGACCTGCCCACAAGCCTGGGGACTACCATAGCCACAAGAACGCTTATGATTATAACCACGAGCATCAATTCTATAAGTGTAAACGCCTTATTCTTCATATGCCTCTCCCCGGGTATTTATATCTTGGCGCATGAAGCGCGCTCTATAAGTTTAGTCTTTAACAGCGTCTTGACAGGCTGTTTTTTTACACCTGTCACAATCTGGTAAAGAAGTTCCACGCCTAACCTGCCCATTTCAACAATAGGCTGCCAAACCGTAGTAAGGGGCACAGGCGAATAAGCGCACAGGGGATTATCATCAAAACCAACTATGGATATATCTTCAGGCACCCTTAGGCCTTTGCGCTTGATAACATCTATCGCCTCCATAGCCATTACGTCGCTGGCGCAGAATATGGCGGTAGGCCGCTCGGTAAGAGCTATCAGGGCTTCGGCCGCCTTTCTGGCAGGCGAGCGTAAATAATGTCCGACGGTAATATACCTTGGGCTCAATCTTAAATTATGTAATTTCATAAATGATTTAAACCCTTCAAGCCTCATCCTGCCCGACTCTGTTGAGAGCTCGCCCGCGATAGTGGCAATGTTTCTATGCCCTAACCGGAAAAGATATTCCGTGGCCGCTATCGCGGCATGCTCATTATCAATAGCAATGGAATTAATGTCCTCTTTTTCAAACGAATTATTTAATACCATACACGGCGTTTTTCTGGCAAGCACCTTCCGAAGCTGGCTTTTATCGCTGTTTATGTCGGCGAACAATATACCGTCTATATAATCCGGGCTCAAGGCGTTGCTTGTAAGCCAATCCTCGTGATTCTTGCTGTCGCTTATATGAATCATAACGTCAATTTTAAGCCTGCTGGCGGCAAGGACAACGCCTTTTATAATCTCGGTGGCATAAAATGAATGGAATATATCCTCAAACCTTGGGACTATCAGCCCAAAAACCTTGCCCGACTTCTTTCTTATACCGGACCCCACAAAGGCGTTGAGCTTCAGACTTTTGACAGCATCCTGGACCCTTTTTCTATCCTGCGGCTTGACGTTCGGCGAACCGTGCATCACCCTTGAAACAATCATAGATGATACGTTGGCCTGTTTTGCTATTTGGCTTATTCTCACCTGTCTATCCTCCGATTTTCATTCAGTTAACACTATACCGGTAATACCAACCTATCTTATCATAAGATTCAACTGGAATATGGGCAATAGCATTGAAATAACGATAAAGCCGACAATAATCCCCATAAAGAGGATAAGTCCCGGCTCAAGCAAAGACATGATCATCTTGACGGCCCGGTCGGTCTCGGAATCATAAGAATCCGCTATCTTGGACAGAGACTTTTCAAGCGTGCCGCCCTCTTCACCTATTGCAATCATATTGGTAACTGCCGCAGGAAAGTATCTGCTTTTTCTTATCGCGGCCGATAGGGTCTGGCCTTCCTCAACATCCCTCCTGGCCTGCTCTATATCCTGCCTCATTGGAATATTATCTATGGTCCCGGAGGCTATTGACAATGCCCTGATCACCGGCACACCGTTACCTATCAGCGTTGCTAATGTCCTGGAAAATCTTGATATCTCCACTTTTTGAACAAATACGCGTATAGCGGGGGTTTTTACCTTTAATCCATCCATTACAGCCTTGCCTTCCGGCGTCCTGGACCATCTATTAAAGGTAAAAGCGCCAAAAATAAAGCCAAAAATAATCACGGGCCAAAACGTCGCGAAAAACGAACTAACCCATATAAGCATCTTTGTCGGAAGCGGCAGGGCCTGTCCAAGATCATTAAAAATCCCGGTAAGCCTTGGGGCGACAAATGTCAGTAAAACAAATATGGTCGCGCAACCAACCACAGCCATTAAGGCAGGATATGCCATGGCCGATTTAATCTTGGATATATTCTCTTCGTCTTTTTCCAAAAATCCGCTTAAACGTTCAAGGACATGCTCAAGATTACCGCTTGCCTCGCCTGAAGAAACCATATTAATATACAGGTCTGAAAAAACCTTAGGGTATTTCAACAGGGCCGATGAAAACGTGGAACCGTTCTTTATGTCGGCCCTGATCCCGCTTATAATATGGCGCAAACTAATATTTTCAGTTTGCTCTTCAAGCACGCTCAAGGCCTTGATTATAGTAAGGCCTGAATCCAGCAGGCTTGAAAGCTGCCTTGTAAAATAGCTTAAAGAACGCGCGGGTGAAGGGCTGAAAGAAAAAAACCCGATCTTGGACCTTTTAACAAAGTCGGCTGTTTCTTCCTCTATTGATAATACAAAAAGCCCCATTTTCGCCAGTTTTAAAGCGGCCTGCGAGGCATTCTCGGCTTCAATAAAACCCTTCCTGACTTCAACGGGACTGGACTTTGCCTCATAAACAAATTTCGGCATGCCTACTCTTCCGCTTCAATTTCAGTGACACGCAAGACCTCTTTAATGGTAGTAATGCCGCGGCCTACTTTAATCATGCCGTCATTAAATAGTGTCCTCATGCCTTTTTTCAATGCCAGCGCCTTGATCTCGTTAGACGGCACCCTTCTGACAATAAGTTCTCTTATTTCATCATCCAGGACAAGTATTTCATATATGGCCGTCCTGCCCATGAATCCGGTAAACTTACAAAAAGGGCATCCCTTGCCTTCATAGAATTTTATACTGCCGGGCGTATCAAGATTTAATTCCTTTATCAGCCCTTCATCAGGTAAAATCTCTCTCCTGCATTTATCGCATATCACCCTGACAAGCCTCTGCGCGATAACAGCCTCAATGGAACTTGAAACAAGGTAAGGTTCAATACCCATGTCAAGAAGCCTTGTGACCGCCCCCGTGGAATCATTGGTATGCAGTGTTGAAAAGACGAGATGTCCGGTAAGGGCCACCCTTATAGCTATCTCTGCGGTTTCAAGGTCTCTTACCTCTCCAACCATCATGATGTCCGGATCATGCCTTAACATGGACCTTAGCCCCGCGGCGAAGGTAAGGCCCACCTTGGTATTAACCTGTATCTGCGTAATGCCTCTCAACTGATATTCAATAGGATCTTCAATTGTAATTATGTTTTTGCCCTCGTCATTTACCCTGTTCAGGCACGCGTATAGAGTCGTTGTCTTGCCGCTGCCGGTAGGCCCTGTTACAAACAATATACCGTGAGGTTTTTTTATCATTTTATCAACCACATCAAGATCGTCTTTAAGCAGGCCGAGGCTTTCAAGGCCGAGAAGAACATTAGCGCTTAGTATCCTTATATGAACACTCTCCCCGTATGATGTCGGTATCACGGAAACCCTTAGGTCAAGATCTGTATTGGCAACGTTAATCTTTATTCTGCCGTCCTGCGGCAGGCGCCTTTCAGCGATATTCAAGGCCGACATTATCTTGATGCGCGAGACTATGGCCTGGTACAGGTATTTAATATTAGGCGGTATATTCGCGCTGGAAAGGATACCGTCAACGCGGTAACGTATCCTAAGCTCGCCTTCAAAAGGCTCTATATGGATATCGGTGGCCCTCTCGGAAACAGCCTGCTGCAAGAGCTGGTTTACGAATTTTATAATTGAAGCGTCGTCGGCGATATCATCAATATTGCCGGATTGCTCCGCCTGGGTCGGAACGTCATCCTGCGTGTAAGCCTTGCCTATTATTTTATCTATTGTATCAGCGCCCACGCCATAATATTTTTTGATCGCGTCAAGGATATCTTTTTCCCCCGCGAGCACGGGGTCTAAGTCGCACTTAAGGACCAATCGTATCTCGTCAAGAACGGCAAGGTCAAGCGGGTTTGTCACTGCTATGCGCAGCCTGCGGCCGGACATGTCTACAGGCATTATCTTATAATAGCAGGCGAATTTGGCAGAGACCTTTTCAATAATTCCCGGGCTGATATCAAATTCCTTAAGCCTTATATACAATACGCCTATCTGATGGGAAAGAGCCAAAAGCACCTGTTCGTCGGTAGCAAAACCTAAAGCGACAATCACATCGCCTATAAGCTGGCCTGTTTTTTTATGCTCTATGAGGGCCGCATCCAGCTGTTCACTAGTAATGATCCCGTCGTTTAAAAGCATCTGGCCTAATTTCACATCTTTCTTTTTCATAATAAATCCTATGTATATAATTTAATATAACATAAAGATAATCTGTATGCAACCATATTTGAGATAGTGTTGTTTTATGCCTTATGGTATAGCGCGATACAATCCGGCCGGTTTTAGAACAAAAGGGCCGGCAAATAACAGCCCGATACACGCGTAAATATCCTTATGAAAAAATATGCGCCGGTTACTAATAGCTCCAATCCTCGCACCTGCGCCATACCAAATGGCCCATAAGGTCATCATTACCGTCTATTAAAACCCTGGCATAATTATCCGTATAACCGCATAACATGCCTGTCGCGCGGTCTCTGCGGCCCTCAACCAGTATCCTTTGTTCTTTCCGGCAAAGGCCGGCATTAAATTCACGGCTAAAATGCTCCGCCGCTTTTTTCAATACACAGGCTCTTTCTTTTTTTTCCCGGCCGCTGATATCCTGTCCCATGTCAAAGGCCTTTGTGCCCTGCCTCGGGCTAAACGTGAACACATGCGTCCTTGACGGCTTGATAGCCTGCATCGTTATGATGCTATTTTTGAAATTTGCCTCCTTCTCACCCGGAAAGCCTACGATAATATCCGTTGTAATTCCGATATCCGGTATCCTGCTGCGGATAGACGCGACCCTGGATATGAATTGGCCGGCAGTATACCTGCGGTTCATTTTTTTTAATATCTCATCGTCCCCGCTTTGCAATGGTATATGCAGGTGATGGCAAATTTTTTTTGACAGGCTAATCTCGTTTAATATATCGTCATTTATATCGGCCAATTCTATTGAACTAAGCCTTACCCTGAAATCCCCGTCTATGCCGGATATGCGCCTTATCAGGCAGGCAAGCCCGCAGCTGCCGCCTTGCCTGCTAAAATCTCCCAGGCATATGCCTGTCAGCACAATCTCTCTATAACCTTTACCGACAAGCCCTGCCGCCTCTTCTAATATGCTCTCGGCATTTCTGCTGCGGGATCGGCCTCTTACATAAGGTATCCTGCAATATGAACAAAAATTATCGCAACCGTCCTGGACCTTAATAAATGCCCTGGTGCGGTCATGGAACATGCTTATACCGTCGGGCTCACCGTTTAAGTAAAATAATTCCATTTTCCCGGCATTATCCAAAACCTCTATCCTGCCATCAATGGCCTTGATGGCATCATATCCTGATACGGCATAACAGCCCGCGGCGATAATCCTCGCTTTGGAATTGGCCTTACTTATCCTGCGCAATACCTCTCTGCACTCTCTATCCGCCTTGGCGGTAACAGTGCACGTATTGACAAAGCATAACTGCGCCGCGGACATATCCAAAGTTTCTTCATAACCTTGGCGCAGTAATCTTTCTCTGATAACCTGGCTCTCATATTGATTGACCTTACAGCCAAGGGTCTTTAGATAGAATTTCAACGAGGACCTCTCTCTGGTAAAGGATTGATAGTGCGAGGCTATGGCAATGGTGTCCCCGGGCAGATTTGAACTGCCACGGCCGGCTCCGGAGGCCGGTGCCCTATCCATTAGGCTACGGGGACATATTATTTCACGTTCAAAAGCCTTGATGAAATAACCGATAAAGAATAATAGCAGGCCGTATCAACTTTCAACACCAGACTGCCAAGCGAAACAGGATTAAAACCAAGCTTTATCGCAAGATCTATCTCTTCACCGGTAAAGTCGCCTTCAGGGCCTATAAAAACCGCCGCGGATTTCTTATTACGCATGGGAATATCGCTGATATGGGCAAGGCCTTCCGCGACAAAAGGCATTATCCTGTTAACACACCCCAAAGACTCTACCTTATCCAGGGCCCGGGGTAAATCCATTATATCATATATTTCAGGCAATGTCGCTCTTTGCGATTGTTTGCACGCCTCAACCGCTATCCTCTTCCATCGTTCGCGTTTTAGGGGTATCGCCTTTGCGGCGGGCCTAACAATAGTCCTTTCCGTGATCATTGGGATAATGCCGCTTACGCCCAACTGCGTCGCTTTTTCAACTATATCATCCATCCCGAATTTTTTCGGAATAGCGCACGCCAGGACAATATCCGCGCTTACGGCAGGTTGCGAGGAAATCTTTTCTATACACGCGCAAACATCCCTGCCTGTTGTCTCCACGCGAAGCGTGTAGAGCCTGCCTTTGCCGTCAATACCTGTAAATCTATCGCCGGGCCTTAACCTGATAACATTAGTTATATGGCGGGCCTCCTGCCCGGACAGGATAACCTCATTGCCGTTTATACGCCGTTCGTCAATAAAGAACCTTCTCATATTGTTAACGCAAGCTCCCTAAAAATCTTTATTAATATGTGAAAACCCATAACCATGATAATGGTACCGCATAGCCTGTGCAGTATTATGCCGGCGGACCCTGGATTAAAACAGCCAAGCCTCGGAATAAACCCTGCCAATATTGACATTAATATCAAAGGAGAAATCAAAACACCTATGCCGAAAGAAAGCCCCAGAAAGATACCATGCGTAAACCGGGTGGACACCATTGATATGTAAGACAATACGCCGGCAAGAGGCATGCAAGGCATCATGCCTGTTAATACCCCTAATAAGGCCAAATCCTTTGTCTGCCGCCCGGCCGGACAGCAGGCCTTTGCGCCGTGCGTTGAGGCCTTATCATATCTTCCGCTAAATACCATAAAACCCAAAAAACATATAAATACGCCTGTAACTGTCCACAGAATATAACCTGTCATTTTCCAATAAAAATACTTAAATAAGAGAGAGCCCGCGCAGCCGGCCAAAAAAGATAGAAATACAACCGATACCAGCCTGCCCATTGAAAATACAAACCAGCATGCCAGAGCCCGCGCGCCGGAACTTTTCGTGCCCGTGATATAACTTAGCAAGACAGGCCCGCACGTTAAAAGGCACGGCCCTGAACCCATTGCCAATCCTGTCAGGAAAAAACTTGAGCACATAGTCACAAGAGACATTAGGATAAATCCTTAATTGTTTTCCTTCTCTCCAAAAACCTCGGCCGTAAAAACATAAATCTGGCAGGCGCCCGTCTTCCACGCGTCCGGATGAATGCCCGCCTTCTGGGAACATAGTGAACGCATAAACTGCTCTCTGCTCCATCCTGTCTCAACGGCAACTTGAGGCAGATATACGCCTGTCCTGAAGCCATCCCTGACCAGGACGCCATGCTTTCCCATGATAATCTCATCAGGGTCATTAATCCTTTTAAGCGGGGAAAGAACTGATATCTCTATATCAATATCATCCAATTCATCCGCCGTAACCGGATTAAATCTCGGGTCCCCTACGGCAGACTGGACAGCCATATCAGCCACGGTCTGGCATAATCGGCCCCTGCCTTCAATATTACCTATGCAACCCCTAAGCCTGCCTGCCTTATGCAGGCTGACAAAGGCCCCCATCTGGCTGTTAAGCACTTTGTCTTCATCTTCGGGCAATTTTTTACTGCCAGCACCCTCTATATAATCCTTTATTGAGCTTCTGGCAATCTGGAGTAAACGCTTCTTCTGTGACAAGTTCAAAAATCCTTCCATGGCATACCCCTCTTCGTTATCCTGCATTTTGCCGTTTGATTGCTCTTTTGCCCTTAATATAACGGCCGACACATAACCTACAACCGAGTCATAATCGCCTGATACCTGCCCCGAATTAGCGTATCGGAGTATATTCACCACGCCCGCGCCTAATTCCGATGCCGTTAACATGCCGGAGACTATAGCCGATGAACCGCACGGCCTGTTAGTATCGTTCATATTAAAAAGAAATGAATAAAGCGTTTGCGGGTCAAACGCCTCAAGCCTGGATATCACCAGGCTGTCTATTGCGCGCGCCTTTTTATCCGGTAAAAAATGCGACATGTCCGTGCTTATAACAATTACCACGTCCTTTCTTCTGCCTATCGCTTCGCAGAGAGCTTTTTGTAAAAGCAGGCATGTCTGGTAAGAGCTGTCGCCGATAAGAACAGCCGCTATCCTGGCTTTGGGCAGGGCGTATTGTATAAAAGGTATCTGGGTCTCTATGGAATTTTCTCCATTAAATGGTTTTTCAAGAAAATATATGCCTTCATCAAATCCGATAAGCTTTTGCGAAAAATCTCTGTCTATTTGACAACTGCCAAGCGGCGTAATATAGGCGTCTTTATCAAGAACAGAAACACCTTTAAAATAATGTCTGTGGCTTATGCCCAGCACGACAACCGTATTATATCCTTTGTCAATCAGCGCCTTAAACGCGCAAGAGGCGACCTCGCCGGAATATACATATCCGGCGTGCGGGACGATAACGGCTATGATTTCCGATTTTATCTCCGGTACAAAGGCAGAGCTAAAAAACCTCTCTAACATGCTCTCAAGCTCGTCCTTATCTTTGGGATAAAATGTGCCGTCAAGAGACGATGCCTGAACGCTCTGCGCATAAGAGACGGCGTTTGGCAACAGTATGAGAGACAAAAAAATAACGTTTAAAAAAACCAACCTTTTAAAGCGCACTGGCTTCACCCTTCTTTCCGCCTTTGGGCCCGGACTGCCATAGACCGGCAATGACATTCTTGCAAAATTTGCATTTCCCGTCAACTATATTGTTACCTGCGATATCGTAACCGGACCTTTGTATCAATAAACCGCGGCAAAACGGACAAAACGTGGATTGTTCGCTTACACCCAAAACATTTCCGATATACACATAACGCAGGCCCGCGGCACGGGCTATATCATAAGCTTTATAAAGCGACTCCATTGGCGTGGGAGGCAGATTTCTTATTTTATGCATAGGCCAGAACCTGGATATATGCAAAGGCGTATCAACTCCGAGATTTTCCTTTATCCACCGGCATGTCTGTTTTATATATTCATCGCTGTCATTTAAAGTCGGTATCAACAGATAGGTTATCTCAACCCATACCCCTTCCTCCCTAAGTATCTTCAAGCTTCGCAGGACATCTTCGCGCCTGCCCTGGCAAAGGTCAAGATAAAACTTTTCACTACCCTTAAGATCAATATTCGCCGCGTCAAGGTATTTGCATAACCTCCTCAACGGGGCTTCATTTATAAAGCCCGATGAATGCATGACGTTCAAAATACCAGCCTCTTTGGCAATCATTGCCGTGTTTAGCATATATTCATAAAAAACCGTGGGTTCAGTATACGTGTAAGCAATGACCGGCGCATTGGAAGAAATAGCTAAACGTACTATCTCCGCTGGTTCAATATAATCAGACCTTATATCTTCAGGGCTTACCTGGGATATGTGCCAATTCTGGCAAAACCCGCATGACAGGTTGCATCCCGCGGTCGCTATAGAAAAAGACTTCGCTCCGGGCAAGACATGAAATAACGGTTTTTTTTCAATCGGATCAACGTGGACAGCGCATGGCCTGGCATAGACTAAGCTGTAAAGAGTACCGCCGGTATTCTGCCTGACACGGCAAAAACCTCTCTTGCCTTCGTTTATCACGCACCCGCGCGGGCATAAAGCGCATAGGATGCTGCCATTATCAAGCTTATTATAATAAAGCGCTTCCTGGCGCCTGTCCGTATCCCGGGCTTGTTCAGAAAAGATGCCAGCGCCACAGGGCGCAGCCTGGGCCAGGATCAAAACCGTATTGAGTAATAAAAACAATCTAATGGGCTTCATTACGCCATATATTATACTACTTCACTTATTCAAGTAAAACAAAAATTGTACAAAGGAATACTGCGTAAAAACATAAGAAACAGGCAAAAGAGCCCGTCATCCTGGAGTTAAATAGCAGTATATAGGCAAAAAACGATCAATAAAGTACCGGCATCTTCCCATACCGGAATCGGTATTGTAATATTTCTTCCACAGACAGGCAAGCGCGGCTATATCCCGCGGAATCACTGCGACGCGATCGCGTTCAAAGGCGTCCTTATACACCAGTAAAGATATCAACGCGGCAAAATCATGATCATTTACGCATAATTCAATCAGGCCTGCTTTGCTCATTTGAAATAATATATCCCATTTCACTCTTCCGCCTGTCGCCCTTTCAAACAGGGGGATAAGGCCGTTACGAACTGCCATGCGAGGGTTGTCTTTGACAGGATATGTAATATATCTGTGAATAACGCCGTAAACAGTATCAGCAATAATCTGGTAAGGCCCGTTTCCGTTTTGGGACTTACCGGCATATCTATCTAAAAAATTGGATTCTACCGCGACCGTTCCAAGCAATAGCATCCTCCATGAATACTTTTCCTCACACGGCGAATCAGGAAAAACCATATCTATAATACCTCGTATCCGGCTGTCATGTTTATAGTAATTGGACTCCTGTTCAAAAGTGAAACAATAGTTATTGACAATAGCGGCATTAATATTACAACGGCAGATGCCTGACTCAAACACAAACATTACCAATATAATAATACGGGCACAATGACCAGATAACCGCATAAATGCCTCTTTTATTAAAAGCTTTTTCAATTTATGTAATAAGTTATCTAAAAAAAACCACTACACCTCCTTCTTCACAATAAATATGCCTTAATTATAATTGAGAATCAATACACGGGAAGGGAATAAAATGATTTTTATATACAGAATATACTGTAATAAAGATAATAAAGATTGGTGGAGATGATGGGAGTTGAACCCACGGCCTCCTCGTTGCGAACGAGGCGCTCTCCCAACTGAGCTACATCCCCTAAAGACAGTGATAAAAACCGATTGGAACCCGCAATCACATAATAGCGTTTTCTTTATCAAGACCTTGCGCCTTTAGAAATACGGCCTCATAATATAAATATATTCCAAATATTACACACGCGCAGCAATCCACGGTATCAGGCATCTTGCGCTTTTCGTTTGTTGAAACTACCACACCGCGGGCACATAGATATTATATCATGCCTGCTGTCCACATATGAAAAAAAACAAACCTCACATTGCCAGATATGCCTTTTTTCAGAGGCATACTGTTTAGGCCTTGTATTTTTATCGGAAAAAAACCAAATCAACAGCACAAGCACTACTGTTACCAACAAATATAACGCAACCGCGATGGAAATGTCAAGTTCAATCATAAGTCAGAGTTTTGTTTTTTTCCGTTATAAGACAAGTTTTACGCGAATAGTCAGTTCCTCCCGGCCGCTTACGGAATCGCCGGAAGCCTTAAACCTGCACTCTTTTATATAACCGGTAATTATCACGTCCAGAGCGGGAGGGCCGGCACTTTTAATTATACCGGCTGATTCTATGCGTCCGTCACGATCTATTGATAAAAGTATATCAGCCTCGTAAAACGATATTGTGCCAAAACTGCCCGACGACCTGGACAATTCCCCGATAAGAGCGCCCAGATCCGGCATGAAGATAATATCAGGCGAAACTGGCCTGCCTAAGAGATCGGACATAATGATATAAGGCCTCGGCCTGGAATCATGCCCTTTACTTTCACCGCCTGAGTCTTGCGTGCTTACGTTCTGTCCGGGTTTAAAATCATAATGCCTTTTTCTGCCTATAAAGTTATCACCTCCGGCAAGTCGGGCAGGCTGGATATCCTTAATATCGGAATCATAATTTGGCCTGGCGGCCGGCAGGGGCCTCGGTATACCGGAAAACCCGTCCATCTCCTTTAATCCGCGTCCGGCTGAACCTTTATCAACGAATGAGCCGATAAAATATACGTCCGAGAGCTTCTTACTGCTGATGCCAACGGGCGTAATTATGATAGTGACCATAAAAAAACACAACAAATGCCAGAGAAACGACAGCGCGAAGGCGCGGAAAATATTTATTTTAACATCCATATAAAAAATAAACCTCTAATTTGCGGTTTGGGTTGTGGCGATATTAACCTGCCTGATGCCCTCCTGTCTGCACATGTCCCAAACCTCAACTATCCTGCCTAAGGAAGCCCTCCTGTCTGACCTTATGAGAACAGACAGCCTGGAAGAAGCCACATCCTTTAGCAGCGAATTAAGCTCTCTTAATGTAACCAGCTTTTGATTGTAATAAATAAGGTTTTCGGATGTAATATTAATAACGGCATTGTCTTCGCTTAACATCTCCGATGTTATCGCGCGCGGCAGGTTAACCTTTATACCGGGCTGGAATATAAAACTGGACGTCAGCATAAAAAATATCAAAAGCAAGAACACGACATCTATTAACGGGGCGATATCTATGGTCTTTAGTGTCCTCTCCAGCTTGATATGCCTTTTAAACTTCATGGTCTTTGCCCCTCTGGGCGAGTATATTTATAAGGTCGGTGGCGCTTCTCTCCATATCAATCACAAAATAATTTACCCTGCTGATTAAGTAATTACAAGCAACATAAACCGGTATCGCCACGGTAAGGCCCGCCACTGTTGTGATAAGGGCCTGCCAGATACCGCCGGCCAAATCTCCGGGAGAAACAGGATTCAGCGAGGTGGATTTTTGCTGTATAACCTGGAAACAGCTTACCATACCCACTACCGTGCCTAAAAGCCCCAATAGCGGTGAGATATGCGCTATGGTGGAAAGGGCCGTAAGGTTCTTTTCCATTCTGGGGACTTCATACAAGGCAGCTTCTTCTATGGCCTCTCTTATCTCCTGCCTAGGCCTGTCATGTTTTAATATACCCGCTTTTAAGATATGGGCTATCGGTCCGGGGGTCTTGTCGCATATTTCAATAGCCTCAATTATTTTATTCCGGCGCAGGACATTGGAAATCTCATCCATAAACTTGCGCGTATCTATCCGGGCCCTGTACAGGTGATAAACTCTTTCTATTATTATCGCCATGGCTATAATAGAACATAATATTATCGGATACATCAACGGCCCGCCTTTTATGACAAAATCCAACATAAATGCCTCCTATTTTTTACTTAACCATCAGGCTTATTGCCTTGTTTTTATATACCGTTTCTTATTTTACAAACAAAAGATCCCGCCAGCCGCAAACAGGCTATTACAATTCGTATCTGTGTCTTTCCATCCATAACAAACGTTCCTGGGCATACTTCGCTTCTTCAATATTTTCCAGCGATATCTGTTCGTAAATCTTTTTAGCTTCATTCCACCTGGCCTGGGATTCCAATATATGAGCCACGCGCAGCCTGGACTTAACAACCCACGGCCTGCTGTTAGGATATATGTATTCCACCTTACGGTATTCGGATATCGCGTTATCAAAATTAGACTCATCCTCCAGGCATTGGGCTATCTTGAATTGCAATTCAGCGTTAAAATCATTGTTCTCGTTCGTAATGGCCTCCTGGTAATAACTGATGGCCAGATTGTAAAAACCCTCGGCCTGATACATGAGGCCTATTTTCTTATTAATAGTCTTTTTCAGCCTTTGCGAATCCGTCTGTTTTAGAAATCCGTTAAGGACCCTGATCCCGTCATTATATCTGCCGAGTTCAACGAATATATCGCCTAATGATATTATGGAATCATCGGCAACATCGGTATCGCGATATCTGGATATTATAGACTCAAACTGGGCCAGCGCCTGGCTTGGTTTGCCTTCACGGTATAATGTCCAGGCCATAAGATAGTCAACCTTATCGTTGAAACCGCTGTCAGGAAAACCCTGGGATATCCTGTTTAAGCTTATCCTGACCCTGCCGTAAGAACCTTTATTATAATAATATTGGGCAAACCAATATATAACGTCGGCAGTCAGATCACTGTCAGGATAGCGGGTAATATAATCATCAAAGGCCTTAAGCGCCTTGGCCTCTTCATCCATGCGGTAATAACACCATGCCAGTTCATATCTGGATAGGCGCTCTATTTCGGCATCAGTTACCGCATCAACCAAGTCTTCAAAAACCTTGACCGCGTCGGCATAATCGCCTTTATTATAATAGTATACTCCTATCTGATACTTCGCTTTGTCAGCCAGAGACGTGTCTTTCGTGCTGTCAAGGACTCTGTAATAACCCTCAAGCGCCAATTCATAGTTACGCTGCGCGTAATAGGCGTTAGCCAGTTCAAGGACCGCCTGGCCAAAAAGCTCGCTTTCCGGGAAATTGCTTATCAGGCTGTTCAGTGTTATTACAGCCGAGTCAAACTCTTTCAGGTTGATAAAAATCAGCCCCAGATGGTACTGCGCGTAATCAACATAAGTGCTGTCAGAATAATGGCTCAAGACTTCATCATAATACTTCTTTGAATTCTTATAATCACCTATTGCCAGATAAGCGTCCGCTATCCGGCAGGCGATATCAGCCTTTAGATTCGGGTCCGTGTTCATAAGAGCGGCTTTTTCAAAGCAGGCGATAGCGCGCGAATAAGCTTTGGTCTTAAGCAGTGACAATGCCAGGTTATAATACGATTTGGCAGAAAACCTGCCGTCAGGAAAACTATCCAGCAGATATTCGTATTGCAGAGCGGCTTCCTGAAATCTGGACAGATGAAACAATGACTCGGCCTTCCTGAAATAAGCCTCCTCAAGATAGCGCGAAAACCTCGTATCGTTAATTAATTTCTCATAAGCGTCAATGGCCTCTTCGTATCTACCCTGCGCCGCATAGCAAAGTCCTGTTCCAAAGATCGCGTTCGCCTTATGGTCAGGAGCATAATCTTCTTTCAAAACCGCTTCAAAGGCATCCGCGGCAGAAACATAATCACCCATATTAAACATTGACCATGCTATGGCCAAATGCGCGTAAGGCTGCCAGGGCCTGATACCGGTAAGTTTTAATGAATATCTGTACGACGATACGGCTTCTTCAAATCTACCAAGCTGGTACATTATCTCGCCTTTCAAAAAAAGCGCGTCTTTTGCCTCTGTCGCCAGCGGGAATTTTTCAATATACGTGTCTATAGATGCCCGGGCTTCATCCAGGCGGGAAAGCTCATAATAAGTGCCGGCGATTTTATACAGCGCCGAAGGATAGACCTTTGAATCCGGATACGCCGAGGCTATCTTCTGGAAATCCTCAAGCGCCTCTTTGTATTCACGCTTATTATAATGCGAACAGCCCCTTGAGTAATAGGCGTCAGCCAGATACGATGATAAAGGATAAGCCTCAACAAGCTTCTGATAATACGATATGGCGGTGTCAAAATTATTCATACTGAAGTTACACTCTCCGCACCAATAAAGCGCGGCATCCTTTAAATTCGACTGGTCAATTTTAAAAATTTCTTCAAAAAAATAAAGCGCTTTTTTATAAGAACCCTTGTAAAAATATGACATGCCCAAAAGCGCGTAAACCTCATCCCTTTGCGCGTGTTCAGGCTGGGCCTCAAGTATTCTGTCTGATTCCTCTATAGCGGTATCGTAAAGGGACTTCGCGAACAGCTCTTTCAAATCAGCCACAGATGAGGCCTGGGCCTTTGTGTCGGCACGGGCAATACCGTTAAGGCATAAAACAAATAACATAACAAGAGATAAAAAAAATTTATTATTTATTTTCATGACTGGTTGAGTATATCACTTAGTATATATATATTCAAGTAATAATTAAACGTATATTGTTGCGCATATCATGTAAATCAATAAAAACAATCAGGCAGGATTTTTGGGGCCCGTTTTTTAAGCACCACGCGAGCTCAAACTAATATAATGGCCGGTGTAAGAAGCCTTTATTTTGGCGATCTCTTCCGGACTGCCGCAGGCAATAACGCGGCCGCCGGCATCGCCGCCTTCAGGCCCGAGATCCATAATATAATCCGCGCTGTTGATAACGTCCAGATTATGTTCTATCACTAAAACGGTATTCCCATTATCTACCAGGTCGTGCAAAACCGACAAGAGTTTGCTGATATCGGCAAAGTGCAAGCCGGTTGTGGGCTCGTCAAGTATGTAAAGCGTCCTGCCCGTGGCTTTTTTGCAAAGCTCACTGGCCAGCTTGACCCTTTGAGCTTCCCCTCCCGAAAGCGTGGTAGCCTGCTGGCCTAATTCTATGTATCCTAAACCAACATCCTCCAGCGTGCTTATCTTATCGCGTATTGACGGTATATTGCCGAACAAGCGCAGTGCCTCGCTCAATGGCATCTGCAGGACGTCGGTAATGGACTTCCCCTTATATTTTACCTCAAGCGTTTGCTGGTTAAAACGTTTTCCGCCGCATACCTGACACTGCACATAAATATCCGGAAGAAAATGCATCTCAATTTTTTTAACACCATCCCCCTCGCAGGCCTGGCATCTGCCGCCCTTAACATTAAAACTAAAACGTCCGGGCTTATATCCTCTTATCCTGGATTCCGGCAATTTTGAGAATAGATCCCTTATATGTGTGAACACGCCCGTATACGTCGCGGGATTAGACCGCGGCGTGCGCCCTATGGGCGACTGGTCAATTACTATTACTTTATCAATATTCTCAATTCCAATAATGCTGTTATGCCTCCCGGGCCTATCTGTCGCGCGATAAAATTTTCTCGCAAGAGCTTTATACAATATCTCGTTGATTAATGTAGATTTGCCGGAACCCGATACCCCTGTCACGCAATTAAAGAGCCCTAAGGGTATGTCTACGTCAATATTCTTCAAATTGTGTTCGGACGCGCCCTTAATTACAAGTTTTTTACATCTCTTGTAGTCTCTTCTTTGCCTTCTGTCAGAAACAGACATGTCCCCGTTGAGATAAAGCGCGGTAAGGGACGATTTATCATCAAGAAGCCCTTGCACATTACCGCTGTATATAAGCTTTCCGCCGTCTTTGCCCGCGCCGGGGCCTAAATCAACTATATGGTCAGCGCTTCTCATAATAGCCTCGTCGTGTTCAACGACGATCACGGTATTGCCCATATCGCGCAGAGACTTGAGGGTTGCCAGCAATTTTTCATTGTCTCTTTGGTGAAGGCCTATACTGGGTTCATCCAGGACATAGAGAACGCCCGTAAGCCCTGACCCTATCTGCGTGGCAAGCCTGATACGCTGGGCCTCTCCGCCTGATAACGTTGAGCTCACGCGGTCAAGGGTGATATAATTCAAGCCCACATCGCATAAAAACATAAGCCTGGCCCTGACTTCTTTTAATATTAAGGCGGATATTTTTTTCTTTTCTTCATCCATATCAAGCCCGTCAAAAAAATTAACCGCCTGGGCGGCTGAAAGTTTACATACCTGGGCAATATTTTTTCCGGATATTTTTACCGACAGCGATTCTTTCTTCAGCCTCATGCCCCCGCATCCCGGACAGGGTTGTATTGACATGTAACCATGTATAAAATCTCTCATATAATCACTGTCCGTTTCCCGGAAGCGGCGCTCAAGATTTGGTATAACGCCTTCAAAATATCCCTGCGAATATTTCTCGCTTTTAGTGCCGTAAAAAATAAGCTCCCGCGCTTTTTTGCCAAGCTTGGCAAAAGGCGCGTCTGGGCTGAAGCCATGATCGCCGGCAAGATTAACCAATAGCCGGTTATAATAGAGAAAAAGCGATTTACCGCCCTTGCGCCAGGGTTCTATCGCGCCGGCTTTGATGGATCTTGACGGGTCTTTTACTACAAGGTCGGGGTCTATCTCAAGCTTATGTCCAAGCCCGTCGCAGGCCGGGCACGCGCCGAACGGGGAATTGAACGAAAAATGCCTGGGCTCAAAATCCTGATAACTTATGCCGCATTTTACGCAGGCATTTTTACAGCTGTATAAAATGCCTTCCGGCTGGGCCGGTGATGTTATAATCACCATCCCGTCTCCTATGCCCAGAGCGGTTTCAATGGAATCCGCGAGCCTTTTCTTGTTTTCGTCTTTTACGCTTAACCTGTCAATGACTATGTCAATGGTATGCTTAATGTTCTTGTCTAAATCTATCTTGCTGTCTGGCCCAAAAATATGGCCATCAATACGAAACCTTATAAAACCCTGTTTTCTGTACTTAAGCAAAAGCTCTTTATGCCGGCCCTTTTTGCCTCTGACCAGCGGCGCCAGGATATTGACGGGCGTACCGGAAGGATATCTATTGGCAGATTCTATGACCTGCTGGGGGCTCTGCCGGCTTATGGGCCTTGAACACTTGTAACAATAGGCTTCGCCAATCTTGGAAAAAAGAAGCCTTAAATAATCATATATCTCGGTTACGGTTCCTACCGTTGAACGCGGATTGACGCCGGGCATTCTCTGCTGTATGGATATGCTGGGAGATAATCCTTCAATATGGTCCACATCGGGCTTCTGCATCTGTTCAAGGAATTGCCGGGCATAGGCGGAAAGGCTTTCAACGTATTTCATCTGGCCCTGGGCATAAATGGTATCAAAGGCCAGAGACGATTTACCGGAACCTGATAAACCGGTAATAACAATCAATTGGTTTCTCGGCAATTTTAAATCTATTGATTTCAGGTTATGCTCTCTGGCGCCTTTTATGATTATATACTTGTTTTCCATAAGCATCTCTTTTGCCGCAACAGGGCCTTTCTCAACCGCGCCCTATATAATAACATGAAAAACCCCTTTTTAACAAAGCATTTCTAATATTCATTTGTTAAAAGGGGTTTTCCTTGATAACTACTGTATTACTTTATGTTATTTCTTCTTTTTCTTCGCTGTCTTTTTTGCCTTTTTAGCTTTTTTCTTCGCTGCCATGGTTTTACCCTCCTTTTTAGGTTAAAAAACAGAGACAAAAAATATCATTTACTTCTTTTTCTTTTTCGCGGATTTCTTTTTTCCTCCGCGGGCCATCTTGGCCATTGCCACGTCACCCTGTTTATCAATAAAGTAAAGATATCCTTTTTGCCTCTTTATGCCGGCCTTGACAATTACCTGCGGACTTCCGCCTTTTTTCTTGCCGCGGGCCATCTTGGCCTTTGATACATTTCCTTTTTTATCCAAATAATATAAATATCCTTTTTCCCTCTTAATCCCGCATTTTAAAACTTTGGTTGCCATTTATTTTTTCACCTCCCTTCGTAAAATATTTTCTATTGATTTTATTTTACGCTATTTATCAGACGCACGCAAGTATTTTTTTTCTTTTTGAAAAAAAAATAAAATTATTTTTTTGACGATAAATGATCATTTCTTTTTTTATCCGCATTGTCACGCTCCGCATTGGGACAAAAAATCCCCGGATCAAACACGCGCCTTACCACAGCAGCTATGAGAACAAGGCACGTGGCTGATTATTCCTTCTTTCGTCTTTACAAAAAAACAACACCGAGACAAAAATAAAGGAATGCCGGGGATTTAAAAAATTATGTCAATAAATTCAAGAACCAATCTTCACGTAATTATCAAGCGTTTGTTTGAGCGCGGAAAAAGCCGACAGGCAGGCAAAAAAACTTGTCTTGGGATTGTTAGCGCAAGGCGTATTTTCGCAAACGCAGGTAATCTTTCCAAAATCACCTTCTATCAGGACCTCGTGTGAATTTACCGTATATTCAGGCGAAGTAATAATCTTGACAAACGTTTTTTCCGCCCCCAAACCGGCTATACTCAACAGAGCTGAAATATTTATATTTTTCGGAAAAGCGCGCACCGCCAGGCTTGCCGGCCCGTCAAAAATAACAGTCTCACCGGTAATCGCGTCAAGATCTATGTTATGGGATTGTATAAACGGCGCGCCTTTTAACCCGGCGGGGGGTTTTCTGGTAGTTAACGATAATCTCTTGATGTCTCCTATCATAGCGCTTTTAAGCGCGTCCAATCCGCACACAGCCCCGCTTGGCAGGATAATTCTCGCCTTATTTTTCCTGGCAAGGTCAAAAAGCCTGCCGCTTTTATCCAGTATGCCTCCGACGCTCATCACCATAATATCTTTTTTCTTTTTAAGCGCTTTTTGGGCAAAGGCAAAAGATACCTCGGCGCAGGCCGACTCTATCACTATATCGCAGGCATCAACAAGTTTGTCAAAACAAACAACCGCGGGCCTGGGGTCCAGGCGCGTGGAAAGATCAAGAGCCTTTTTATTGTCCTTATCGCACAACGCCGATAATCTCGCGCGGTCCTTTAAATCAGAAGAGATACGCTCTGCCAAAAATGAACCTATCGCGCCGCATCCGGCTATACCTATCTTTTTTTTAACCATAATATTCGGCCGCCTGTAATAAGGGGCGTTTTAAAAAATATTCGTTATATCTTTTTAAGAAACATCAAGCACGCGTCTCATGCGCCTGAAACCGACACCCATTTTTTTTCGCCTGATATCTTCAACATCCTGTCAACGGCATAATAAGCCCGTCCGCGGATATGTTCAGGCACGGTGATCTTATGCACCATGAGCTCAAGAGAGTTAACTATCCATCCCAGAGTAGTAAGTTTCATATTAGCGCACAAAAGATGTTCTGTTGGTAAATAAAATTTTTTATCGGGATTGTCCTGCCTTAACCTGTAAAGCATGCCTAACTCTGTGCCTATAATAAATTCTTTGCATTTTGCCTGTTTAACATACTTTATCATCCCTCCGGTTGACGCTACGTGATCTGCCAGTTTAAGCACTGCCGGATCGCATTCCGGATGAGCAATAAATTCAGCCTCCGGGTAAAGCCTCTTGGACGCGTTGATCTGGTCCGGCAGAACACTCACGTGCGTCGGGCAAAATCCCTCCCATAGAATTATCTCCTTATCGGGCAAACACGATTGCACGTAAGCGCCTAAATTTCTATCAGGCACGAACAACACTCTTTTATCTTTAAGAGAGTTTACCACTTCAACAGCATTCTGGGAGGTGCAGCATACGTCGCTTTCAGCCTTTATATCAGCGGATGTGTTTACATAGCAGACAACCGGTATGCCCGGGTATTCCTGTTTTTTGATTCGTAAAGCCTCGGGCGTTATCATATCGGCCATGGGGCATCCGGCTTCTTTGACCGGAAGCAGAACAGTCTTGTTGGAATTAAGGATATAAGCTGTCTCGGCCATAAAATGCACCCCGCAGAAAACTATAATGTCGGCGTCTATCTTGATAGCGGCCCTGCTCAAACCCAATGAGTCTCCGGTTATATCGGCGATATCCTGGACTTCATCCCTTTGGTAATTATGGACAATGATAATCGCGTTCCGCTTCTTCTTAAGCTGGGCTATCCGCTTCTTCAGTTTTTCGGAGTATTTTTTATTTGTTTTTTCTGTGTATTTTTGTATCACCGTCTTTTATCCTGTTATCTTCATTAAGAAATATGGCTTTTTGTTTAAACGTTGACGCCTCTTTTGATTCTAAAATGCAATAGGATATTATAATGACACGGTCGCCTTTTTGGGCCCATCTGGCGGCCGCGCCGTTCATGCATATTACTCCACTGCCAGGCTGTCCGTCAATAGCATATGTCTCCACCCTTGTCCCGTTATTAAGGTTGACTATCTGCACCTTCTCCCCGGGAAATATATCGGCGGATTTCAATAAATCGGTGTCTATCGTGATACTTCCCGTATAGTTCAAATTTGATTCGGTTACGGTGGCATTATGTATCTTGGACTTATAAATTATTCTAAACATATGTCTTACTCCTTATGTTTATTGGGCAAATAGCGACCCTTTATCTCCTGCTTACCAGCATATTATCAATCAATCGCGTTTGGTCTATCCTTACCGCAATAGCTATCAGAACACTGCATCCTACGCGTTTAATTTCATCTAAGGTGCGCGGACAAACGATAGCTATATATTCCACATCAACGCCCCGGCCGCGAAGCATGCTTTGAATAAACGATTTTATCCTGCCAGGGCTTGATTCACCTTCTCTTATCAGGCCCGCGGCCTCTTTTAACGACCGATAAATAACAGCGGCGAACTCGCGCCCGCGCGGGCCAAGATAATTATTGCGGGAACTCATGGCAAGGCCCGAGGCCTCTCTTACCGTAGGCAAGGCTTTTATTTGGGTGTTAATATTGAGATCCGCGACCATTTTTTTTATTATGGCCACCTGCTGATAATCTTTACGGCCCATGTATACCTTATGCGGCATTATGATATTAAAAAGTTTCAGGCATATTGTGGCAACACCCGAAAAATGCCCCGGCCTTGACGCGCCGCACAAAACCTCCGATATCCGGCCTGTGTGAACAGAGCAGGAAAAACCTTCCGGATATAAGGCCTTGGATGCCGGATAAAAAAGTATATCGCAACCGGCTTTTTGGGCCAGGATAGCGTCATTTTTTATACTGCGCGGATATTTTTCATAATCCTCGCCGGCGGAAAATTGCGCCGGGTTAACGAACACGCTGACTACCACCGCGTCATTTTCCTTGCGCGCTTTTTTTATAAGCGATAAATGGCCTTCGTGCAAAGCGCCCATAGTAGGGACAAAACCTATTTGTTTACCGGCCGCGAATAGAGCTTGCGAAGCGCGCCTCATGGCCCTGGGGTCTTTAACTATTCTCATATTTGACTGCTCTCTTTGCTTGCGTATTTTTTTAGCCTTCTTGCGCGGGTAAACACTGCCGATCAACGTCGGATAATAAATCTTTAATGCTTTTCTTTAAAACCGGATGAATTACATCAGGGGCTATTTCGGAGAGCGGCTTAAGCACAAAATAACGCTCATGCATCCGGCTATGCGGAATTATCAGATTATTGCCTTTCATAATAATATCATCATACAAAAGTATATCCAGGTCTATTACCCTTGGCGCCCATCTGTTGGCGGCGGCGCTATCAGAATCAGGATCACGAT
This sequence comes from Candidatus Omnitrophota bacterium, assembly GCA_028716165.1. NCBI lineage: Bacteria > Pseudomonadati > Candidatus Omnitrophota > Candidatus Omnitrophota bacterium. The sequence goes on along the minus strand of JAQUQI010000009.1, from coordinate 14,831 downwards.
AACACGATGGCATTCTGCCTTCATCCAGGGCCTTTAATTGTTCCTGCGCGCTTAATTTTTTCGGCGCGCTGTCTTTGAATCTCCCCATCTCGCGCTCTATAGTCTTCAAAGCAGCCAAAACCTCGTCAGGATACAGTGTTGTGCCAATACAGCAACAGGCGTTAAGATACATCGGCTGGCCCGGGCCGCCGACAGCTTCTGTTTCAATAACTGATGACACGCTCTTGAACTCAATGTCCTTTCTGGCTTTTAATTTTTCAAGAGACCTTTCAATGTTGGCGCGCCTGTCCCCTAAATTAGACCCTATGCCTATATAAACAATGCTCATCTGTGAAGCCTCTTTATTCTGTCAACCGCCTCTTTGAGCCGGTCTTCGGAAACAGTCAGTGCCATTCTTATAAAGCCCTCACCGTTAGGGCCAAACCCTATACCCGGAGTTGTCACTATATCAGCTCTTTGAAGAAGCGACTTTGTCAGTTCATTGGACGTATATCCCGGAGGAACCGGTATCCATACATAAAATGTCGCCTTTGGTTTTTCAACCTTCCAGCCAAGGCTGTTTAAGCCGTCTACAAGAATGTCCCTTCTTCTCTGATAAACACGGTTCAATTCATCTATATGCTCCTGGCCTGTCTCAAGCGCCATTATACCGGCAAATTGCACTGCCTGAAATATGCCGGAATCTATGTTTGACTTTACAGCCCTAAGGGCCGCTATCACTTCAGAATTCCCGCAGGCAAAACCAAGCCTCCATCCGGTCATATTATAGGTCTTTGACAGGGAATGGAATTCAATGCCGGCATTTTTAGCGCCCTTTACCTCAAGAAAACTTATGGGCCTGTAGCCATCGTATGACATCTCGGAATACGCGGCGTCATGGCATATGATTATATTATTTTCATTGGCAAAGTCTATCGCCTTAACATAAAAATCTTTGGTCGCCGTCTTTCCGGTAGGATTATTAGGATAATTTAAAAACATCAGTTTTGCTATCTTGGCAACCTGATAATCTATAGCGTCAAAATCGGGCAAAAAGTCGTTCTGCGGTATAAGAGGCATGAGATAGGGGACGCCGCCCGCTAATATTGTTCCCGATTTATACGGCGGGTAGCAGGGATCAGGCACGAGCACGGTATCTCCATGGTCAACAAAAGCCAAAGGTATATGAGCGATGCCTTCTTTGGAACCTATCAAAGGCAGTACCTCTGTATCAGGATCCAGTTCAACATTAAAACGCTTTTTGTACCAGCCGGCTATGCTCTGGCGCAGTTTGGGAAGGCCCGCGTCAAGGGCATAGCGGTGATTCTCGGGGTCCTTGGCCGCCTCATATAACTTCTCTATTATATGCACCGGCGTCGGCCTGTCAGGATCACCGATTCCTAAGTCTATTATGTCCCTGCCGTCACTAACCGCCTTTTTCTTTATCCTATCTATCTCGGCAAAAAGATAAGGCGGCAGCTTCTTTAACCTGCTTGCCTGTTCAATCTTTGGCATAATTTATACTCCTTGTATCACGTTTTGCATATTATACAATCCGGGCGATTTATCAACGATATATTTAGCCGCCCTTATAGCGCCTCTGGCAAATATGTCCCGGCTTGACGCGCGGTGGGTTATCTCAATAACTTCATCCTCACCGGCAAATATAACGGTGTGTTCGCCGGTAATAGTCCCGCCCCGCACGGCATGAACGCATATTTGGCCTTTAGGCCGGGCGCCGGTATTCCCAGACCTGCCGTATATAGCTATGTCCCTGGCCTTCAAACCTTTAGCCTGCGCTATTTTTTCCAACAGCGTCTTCGCGGTTCCGCTGGGCGCGTCCTTTTTCATCTTGTGATGCGCCTCCACAATTTCTATATCATAGCCATCCCCGAGAGCGGCAGCAGCTTCGCAGGCAATGTCATACATCACATTGACCGCTATAGACATGTTTGAAGAAAAGAAAACCGGTATCTTTTTTGAACTAGACTCAATGACCTTATATTCCTCATCCGTAATGCCGGTAACGCCTATTACGATAGGCAGGCCGGTTTCCCGCGCGGCCTTAAGGCTTGACAGCATGGCCGAGGGGCTTGTAAAATCAATAATAACATCGCAATTTTTAACGCATGAAGACAAATCACCGGTGACCTGGACGCAAAACCCGTCTTCACCAACCAAGCTGCCATAATTTTTACCGATATCAGGATGGCCCGCGGCCTCTACAGCCGCGGTTATCTCAAGATCGTTTTCCTTGCAAGCGTAATGCGCTATTCGCTTACCCATCCTGCCGCAAGAACCGGCAATAAGTATCCTCTTAACCATAATCGCCCCCAAATCTTTTAAATCAATTCATAATTTTTCAAAACCGCGGACAGTCTGTCCTTATTTGTTTTTGACATATCACACATAGGAAGCCTAAGCCCCGGTTCTATCATACCCATCATGCTCATGGCAGTCTTAACAGGTATAGGGTTTGTCTCAATGAACATGGCCTTGACAACAGGCAGCATCTTATAGTGAAGGGCCCTCGCGGTTTCAATATCGTTTTTTTCAAACGCGCTTACCATATCTGAAACATCTTTCGGTATAATATTGGCCACTACTGAAATTACTCCGCAGCCGCCTATGGAAAGAATGGGCAGTGTCAGAGAATCATCGCCTGATATAAGGTCAAAATCTTTGCCGCACAGACTGCGTATCTCGGACATCTGGTTGAGATCACCGCTGGCTTCTTTTACGCCTACCACATTTTTGAGCGCGGCAAGCCTTTTCATTGTATCAGCAGTTATATTAACTCCTGTCCTTGACGCTATATTATAGACTACCAGCGGTATATCCACTTCATCGGACAAAGCCTTAAAATGCTGGTAGACACCCTCCTGTGTCGGTTTATTATAATACGGTGTAATTATCAAGGCCGCGTCAGCGCCCGCGATTTTCGCGTGCCTTGTAAGCTCTATGGCTTCGGATGTGCTATTGGAACCGGTCCCTGCCATGACCTTTACCCGGCCTTTGGCGGCCGCTATCACTACGTCTATTACCCTTTCATGCTCCTCCATGGAAAGGGTGGCCGACTCGCCTGTTGTGCCGCACGGAACAATAACAGATGTGCCGTTTTTTACCTGAAATTCAACGAGGTCCTTGAGACTGTCTTCATCAATCTCCTTCGCCTTTTTCTTAAAAGGCGTTACTATTGCCACCATTGACCCTTTAAACATAAGTTCTCCTGTTTTGTAAAATATTTAATAAAAACATTTCAATTTTTAAACCGGTTCATCTCAATCCCGCGGCCAAAACCTTCTGCTGGCCAAAAATCCGCTCGCGCATATTGATATCTGCCAGGATAATAATTAGAGTTTTATCCTGCCTGTAAAAACTTCTTCGGCCGGGCCTTCTAAAAAAACATCATAAAATTTATTATCCCGGTATTTAAAATATACCGTTAACTCCCCCCCTCTGGTATATATCCTGACAGGGGATTTAAGCTTTTTCACGAGGCTGGCAATAAGGGCGCAGGCAATGGAGCCTGTCCCGCAGGCGCGGGTTTCCGATTCAACCCCTCTCTCATAAGTCCTGACCTGTAAAGAAGGCCCTCTCTTGACCCTGGCCGCGTTGACATTGACGCCGTCAGGTAAAAAAATATTATTATATCTTATACTGCGCCCAAAGGAAATCATATCCATTCCATCTACATCATCGGCAAAACAGACGGCGTGCGGGACCCCGGTATTAATATGATGCAAGGTATACGGCTTACCGGAATGTTTTACGGTAAGCGACATTTTCAAATCATAAGGCTGTGTGGTGTTGATACGCACCCCCGCTGGGCGGACAGAGGCGCGTAAAAGCCCCGCGCCGGTTTGTATAACCATAGAGCTTGCCGCAATCTGCCTGTCACGCGCATACAATGCTATACAACGAGAGCCGTTTCCGCACATATCAGGTTCGGAACCATCGGGATTAAATATCCTCATCCTGAAGTCCGCGGACCTTGACCGCTCCACCACTAAAAATCCGTCAGCGCCGATACCGGTTTTCCTGTCGCAAAGCCTCTTTGCCACAGAAGAGAGGCGCTGGCCCAATACAGAAAGCCTGTTGTCTATGACTATAAAATCATTTCCTGTGGCAACCATCTTGCTGAAATTTATCATATTACATTTATGCGCGATTTCTTTTAAACCCGCTTATACAATCGCTTTGGTATTATTTCGCCCCTGATAAGGTCCTGATAACATTCTCTTTTGCGCACCGTATGATAGGACCCGTCAATAACCATGATCTCGGCCGCCCTCGGCCTGGCATTATAATTACTTGACATGGAAAACCCGTACGCCCCGGCACCCATCACGGCTATAAAATCGCCCTGCTTCAGAGAGGGCAGGTTTCTATCTTTGGCGATAAAGTCCCCGCTTTCACATACAGGCCCTACCACATCTGATTTTTCGTATCTTGCACCGGCAGTCGCCTTTCTTAGCGGTAATATATCGTGAAAAGCTCCGTACAGGCTGGGCCTGACAAGATCATTCATGCCAGCATCCACGATAATAAAATTCTTCCCGAACGACTTCTTAACATATAGTACCTTTGATACCAGGACACCGCTGTTACCGGAAATAAACCTGCCCGGCTCAAGTATCAGTTTTACATTCAGTTTAGATACCATGGGGACAATAGAGTTTGCGAAATCCCGCGCCGTCTGCGGCTTTTCATTGCCATAAACAATGCCAAGGCCGCCTCCTATGTTAAGGTAATCAACCTTATGCCCCGCGCTTCTTAAGCGGGCGATAAGAGACGATATTTTTTTTACAGCCCTGACAAAAGGCCCTGCCTGCGTTATCTGCGAGCCTATGTGCATATGTATGCCTGAAATCTCCACGTTTGGAAATTTCCGGCTCTGATTAAAGATGTCTAAAAGCGTGTCTTCATCTATGCCGAATTTATTTCCCTTGGCGCCTGTGGTAATATATTTGTGCGTCCCGGCTCTAACACCCGGATTGACCCTAATGGCGGCTTTGACCTTTTTACGCAGGCGCGAACACAGCTTATTTATCAGAACAAGTTCCGGCAATGATTCAACGTTAAAAAGCAGTATTCCGGAACGAATAGCGTCTTCTATCTCAAGCGGGGTTTTGCCCGCCCCGGCATATACTATCTTGGACATATCGGCACCAGCCTTTTTGGCTTTAAACAATTCGCCGCCGGAAACAATATCAAGCCCGGCGCCCGCGCCGACCAGAGACCTGACTATAGAAAGATTGGAATTTGATTTCATGGAAAAGCATATAAGCGGATCCAGGCTTTTAAAAGCCTCGCGGATCTTATCGTAATGGCTTATTAGGGTCTTATAGCTGTAAAGATAGAAAGGCGTTGCTATGTTTTGCGCGATCCTTTGTATCTGAACAGATTCGCAATATAAACTCTTGCGCAGGTAATGAAAATAATGCATGCTTTTTTTAGCCTTCTTGTGATCAAGAACTGTTAAAGGGCTTAAGAGGCCCGCTTACCGGCCAGTCTCTTTTGCCACTTTCTGATTTGCTCGTTTACAAGCCTTGGGCTGGTCCCTCCGGCGGAGATCTTTGACCCGACTGATTTTTTCAAAGAAAATATATGATATATACCGCTATCAAAGCTATCGGACATCTGCTTGTATTTTTCCATAGGCAGAGCGGACATCCTAATCCCTTTATCCAAACAGTAAACAACTATTCTGCCTATAATATCATGGGCCTGTTTAAAGGCAAGGCCTTTTTTTACCAGATACTCGGCCATGTCCAAGGCGTAAAGACAATCATCGCCGGCAAAACCGGAACGCGGGCCGTAACCTTTGGCGGGCTTTATGCCCTTTACAATACCCGCCGCTATAGTAAGCGCGTCCTGCGCCTGCAAGACGGAATCAAACAATGGTTTCTTGTCCAACTGCATGTCCCTGTTATAAGACAGGGGCAGGCCCTTCATCAGAACCATGACGGAATATAGGTTCGCGTACGCGTATCCGGCTGTTCCTCTCAACAGCTCAAGCGCGTCGGGATTTTTTTTCTGCGGCATAATGGACGAACCCGTGCAATATTGTTCCGGTATATCCAGCAGGCCGAATTCCGGGGTTGACAATAATATCATATCTTCGCAAAACCTTGAAAGATGCATAAATAATAATGATATGGCATACAGCATATCCAGAATAAAATCCCTGTCGCTAACCGCGTCTATGCTGTTAGAACTCACCCTTGAAAAACCAAGTAATTCTGCCGTGTATTGCCTGTCTATATTAAACGATGTCCCTGCCATCGCGCACGAGCCAAGCGGCATTTCATCGGCCATATTATATACCGCCTCAAGCCGGGCCCTGTCTCTTTGCAGCATTTCCACATATGCCAATAACTGATGCGCCAGCAAAACAGGCATGGCATGCTGGGTATGCGTCAGGCCGGGCATAATAATATCCCGGTACTGTTTCGCCAGCGCGACAAGGCCGGACTGCAGTTGTTTTACCATGCCCGTTAATAGGCACGCTTTGTCCTTGACATACATCCTCATATCAAGAGAAATCTGGTCATTTCTAGACCTGGCAGTGTGCAAATAATCCGCGCAAGAACCAATATCATCCTTGAGCGCGATATAGACAGCGCTGTGTATATCTTCGGCGGACTTATCTATCCTGAAAATACCTTTTTGGAGCTGGCTTTTTATCTTATCAAGCCCCTTTATTATCATACGGGACTTGTTCCTCGCTATGATACCACGCTTAGACAGCATCCTGGCATGAGCTATACTGCCCATCACATCGTATAGCGCCAATTCCTTGTCATAATCAATAGAACACTGGAATCTCCAGAATGTCTCATCCTGCTTACTGATAAATCTGCCTCCCCATAACTTTTTGTCCATGGCCATACCCTTGTATTTAACAGCGCCCTAAAAAGATTCTGACAATGCGTTCCGTCAGGCATACCGGCTATTTTTTATACGGAAGCCCCCATATTTTGATAAAACCTTCCGCCGCCTTATGATCAAAGCTGTCCTTTGATGAATATGTAGCAAGGCCTTCATCGTAAAGCGAATGTTTTGACTGCCTGCCTGCCAGAATCAGGTTGCCTTTATATAATTTCAACCTGACCTCGCCTGTAACATTCTGCTGAGTAGTAAGCGTGAAACCATCCAATGCCTGCCTTAGGCGGCTATACCATAAACCATAATAAATAAGCTCGGCATACTTCTGCGCTATGACCTCTTTAAAATGCAATAACTCCCTGTCAAGCACCAGGGCCTCAAGCTCTTTGTGCGCTGTATGCAATATCAAAGCGGCCGGAGCCTCGTATATCTCACGGGATTTTATCCCTACAAGTCGGTTCTCTACCATATCGCTTCTGCCTACTCCGTGCAATGCTCCGAGCGAACTAAGTTTTTGAATAAGCTCAACAGGCCCGCAGGCCCTGCCGTCTATTGATACAGGCTCGCCTTTTTCAAAACCAATCCTTACATAAGCAGGCTTATCAGGCGCCTGCGAAACCGGCCTGGTAATCTGATACGCGTCTTCAGGCGGCTCTATAGCGGGGTTTTCTAATACCCCGCATTCAATGCTTATGCCCCATAGATTTTCATCAAGGCTGTAAGGGCTTTTCTTAGTCACCGGCACCGGTATGCCGTTCTCATTGGCATACTCTATCTGGGCCTGCCTTGAGGCAAAATCCCATACTCTGACAGGGGCTACAATCTCAAGGCCCTTTGCAAGCGCGGCCAGAGAAACTTCTATCCTCACCTGGTCATTGCCTTTTCCCGTGCATCCGTGCCCTACAAATTTCGCCTTTTCCTTGCCGGCCGTCTCTGCCAGAACCTTTGCTATTAACGGCCTTGAAAGTGCTGTTGCAAGAAAATACTTGCCTTCGTAAACAGCGCCCGCTTTAAGCGCCGGGAATATAAAATTTTTAACAAATTCATCTTTGGCATCTACTATATAGACTTTTCCGGCGCCTATCTTTAATGCCTTCTCTCTGGCCTTTTTAAAATCTCCTTTTTGGCCTACGTTAACAAGGCAGGCGATAACATCAAAACCCCGGTCTTTCAGCCATCTGATGGCAACTGAAGTATCAAGGCCGCCGGAATACGCTAAAACTATTTTTTTCATCTAAACTCCCTTCTTTCGGCAATCAACCTTATTATCCGTATTAAAAAGCAACAGACAAAAACAGCCCGCTAATAATTCAGCAATGTAAGCAATATAGCCTTTTGCATGTGCAGTCTGTTCTCCGCCTGGTCAAAAACTATTGAATGCGGCCCGTCCAGGACCTCGCCCGTTATCTCTTCTCCGCGATGGGCCGGAAGGCAATGCATAACGACACATTCATTTTTAGCCATACTCAATAATTCCTTGTCCAGTTGAAAATCTTTAAAATCATTAAGGCGTTTTTGTTTATCAGCCTCCTGGCCCATGGAAACCCAGACATCGGTATACAATATATCAGCACACCGGGCGGCAGACTTTTTGTCATAAAATATCTCTATTGAGGAGCCCGCCGACTTTGCCATATCCTTTGACTGCGATAGTATGGCCTTATCAGGCTCATAACCTTTCGGGACAGCCACCCTGATATTTATACCGGCCTTTGAACCGGCGTAGAGCAGTGAGTGAAGAACATTATTACCATCGCCTATATACGCCATATTAAGCCCTTCAAGCTGGCCAAATTTCTCTTTTATCGTAAACATATCGGCCAAAGCCTGGCACGGATGCGAAAGATCGCTTAAACCGTTAACAACTGGTATTGTCGCGTTTTCAGCCAAATCAAGGACCTCTTTATGGGAAAATGTTCTGGCTACTATTATGTCAAGATATCTTGAAAGCGTCTGCGCTATGTCCTTGGCAGACTCTCTTGTGCCGAGTTTAATATCATCCGGGCCAAGATATAATGTGTGCCCGCCAAGCTGATACATCCCCACCTCAAAAGAAGCCCTGGTCCTGTTTGAAGGCTTCTGAAAAATCAAGCCGAGGGATCTGCCTTTTAATTTATCGTAATAAGCCGACGGATCAGACTTAAGAGACTGCGCAAGTTCAAGCAATTCATCTATATGGGCTTTGGAAAGGTCTTTTATGGATATAAGGTCTTTTTTCATAATGACACCATAACATTGGCTAATATTTTTAAGGCCCTGGCCGCTTCAGACCTTCTGACTGTAATAGGCGGCATAATCCTTAATATATTAGACTGTGTGCAGTTAATAAGCAGTCCCATATTAAAGCATTGCTCAATTATTTTTTGGCCATCTATGTTTAACTCAACCCCTATCATCAGGCCTTTATGCCTTACACTGCTTATGACAGCAGGGAAACGCTTCTTGAGTTTTTGGATACCCCTGACGATATAATCTCCCATCCTGTCAGCATTGGCCAAAAGCCTGTCCCTGTTAATAGCTTCCAAAGCGGCGATAGAGGCGGCACAAACCACAGGGCTTCCTCCGAATGTAGAAGCATGCATGCCCGGTTTGAGCACGTCAACAAGCCTGTCGGAAGCCATCATGGCCGCGATAGGAAGACCGGCGCCGAGTGATTTCGCCAATGTCATAATATCAGGCAATATTCCATAATGCTGGTAACAAAAAAGCTTTCCAGTCCTGCCCATGCCTGTCTGCACCTCATCCAATATGAGCAGTAGGTCCTTTGCCTTGCATAGGGCCCTAAGTTCTTTCATATACTCCTGGCCTGCTATATTAATTCCGCCTTCGCCCTGTATAGGCTCTATCATAACAGCTACCGTAAGCTCATCAACAGCATTTCTTACGGCATCAATGTTATTGAAAGGAACATGGGTAAAGCCCTCAAGCAAAGGATAAAAACCGGTTTTGACCTTTTCCTGGCCCGTGGCTGTCAGGGTAGCCATTGTCCGGCCGTGAAAAGATTTTTCCATCGTGATGATTTTGTATCTTCCATCCCTGCTGCCATAGGCCCTTGCCAGCTTTATAGCCGCCTCATTTGCTTCAGCCCCGGAATTGCAGAAAAACACCTTACCGCCGAAAGCGCTTGCCGATAATTTCTGCGCAAGGACTGCCTGGGGATAACTGTAATAATTATTAGAAACATGTATAATCTCTTTCAATTGCCTGATAACGGAGCTTACCACAGACTTGTGGCAATGACCCAGTCCGCTTACAGCCCAGCCAGGGAAAAAATCAAGATATTTTTTGCCGTCTTGATCCCATACATATGAACCCCTGCCCTTTACAAAAACGACCGGAACCCTCTTATAGGTGTTTAATATGTATGAATTGGCCAAATTAATGATTTCTTGCGCGTTAGGCATATTTTCCTCTTCAGTTAATGTTAACAAAATATCCGGCCGCGGGTAATCGCGTCTATTTTATTATCTCCGTCCCGATCCCGTCATCTGTAAAAACCTCTAATAGAAGCGAGTGCGGTATCGTGCCGTTTATTATATGGACTTTTTTCACGCCGCTGTCAAGGGCCTTGATGCCAGCTTTTACCTTTGGTATCATACCCGAAGAGATCACACCCTTGCCTATTAATTCCAGCGCATGCGCTTCATCTATATGCGAGATGAGGCTTTTATCGTCGTCCTTGTCCATCATAACGCCTTTAACGTTTGTCAAAAGTATCAATTTCTCGGATTGCATGGCAGAGGCTATCTCTGATGCCGCTATATCCGCATTTATATTATAAAGCTTTTTGTCACTGCCTATGCCAACCGGGGAAATTATCGGTATAGCGCCATCATCTAAAACGCTCTTTATTATATCCGTATTAACAGCGCTGATATCACCCAAAAAATCTTCTGCCACAGCCGTCCTTCTTTTTCTGGCGCTTATAAGGCCCGTGTCTCTGCTTAAAAGCCCGCGCGCGCGGGCGCCGCGTTCGGTTACGCGCCTGACAAGATCATTGTTAACCAAAGAAAGTGCCTCATCCACGATGCCGGCGGTCTCTTCATCGGTAATGCGCAGTCCGTCAACAAAAACAGCGCTTTTACCGCGTTGGGCCATCAAGGCGTTTATCCTTGCGCCTCCCCCGTGAACTATCACGGCATTTATCCCTTTATTATGAAAAGAGACGATATCGTCAAGAACGGAATCTGAAAGGGCCTTATTCTCAAGCATACTGCCGCCATATTTAATAACAAAGGCTTTGCCTTTGAATATTTTTATATACTTTGACGCGCCATCCAATATACGTTCTCTCATCTGCGCACCAGGCCCGCTTTTCTATATAAATCTTTTCATGTTTAGCTGTATGCCGCGTTTATCCTGATATATTCAGGGCTTAGGTCGGATGTGTAAATCCTTTTACAGACCCTTCCCGAATGAAGTTGTATCTTTATATCTATTCTTTTGCCGGCAAGTAAGTCCTTTGGCAAAGGGCTTTGGCAAGCAATGCCTGATTTAACGGCCATAACCCCATTAATATATATATCCACGCGGCCGGCTTTTACGCTTTGGCCGATACTGCCGCAGGCGGAGGCGATCCTTCCGAAATTGGGATTATTTCCATAACACATTGTTTTAAACAATGGAGAATTAGCGACTTTAAGGCCTATCGCCCTGGCCTGCCCGGCGCTTTTGGCCGAGTTGACGTCAATTTGTATAAACTTGGTCGCGCCTTCAGCGTCGCTGACAATCATCCGCGCCAGGTCAAGGCACAACAGCTTAAGAGCTGAAACAAATTTGACGTAGGAGGGCGTGGACGGCTTTATCGTGACCCCTGATAATCCGTTTGCCAGAATTAATACGGTATCATTCGTGCTCATATCTCCGTCTACCGTAATGCTGTTAAATGAATCCTCAACCGATTCCTTAAGCGCCTGCTTCAAAACAGCTTTGCTTATATCCGCGTCCGTGGTTATAACCGCTATCATGGTGGCCATATCAGGAGATATCATGCCAGCGCCTTTTGCTATGCCTGCCAGCCTGACTTTCTTATTAGCGATATCTATGCTATAGGCCCTCTCTTTTTCAAACGTATCGGTTGTCATAATGGCCCGGGCCGCTGATTTTGAATCATGGCTGTGCAATGACAAAAATAATCTATCCATGGCATTTTGCATCTTCGCCAAAGGAAGCCTCTTGCCAATAATACCCGTGGAGCAGACAAGAAGTTGTTCTTTTTTGCAATCCGCCAGCAGGGCCAGTTTATTAAGCACGGAAAGCGCGTCCGATATGCCTTGCGCCCCGGTCAGGCAATTGGCATTGCCTGAATTAATGATAACGCCAAAATGCCTGCCGCATCGGAGATGTTTTTTTGTAATCATAACCGGCGCGGCCTTAAAAGTGTTTTTTGTAAAAACCCCGCATGCCGTAGCAGGCGCCCGCGATATAATCAGCGCCATGTCAGCGCCTTTCTTTTTTATGCCGGCAGGTATGCCAGACTGAAGCCAGCCCACGGGCCTTGTTATGCCTCCGGATATCCTTTTCAAATTTTTATCTCCCTAAAATATGCCGCGGCCTTTTATAAAATCTATACCAAACCCATAGTCTCGGGTAAACCGAACATGATATTCATATTCTGAACAGCCTGGCCTGAAGCGCCTTTTTGCAAATTATCTATTGCCGTTACTATTATCGCCTTTGACCGGTCAGAGGAAACCGCCATACCGATAGCGCAGGTGTTTGTGTTTACAACATCCTTGATTTGAGGCAAGACATTGGCATCATAAACATTGACAAATGGAGCATTTTTATAAAACTGCCTATAACAAGCGATCAGGCTGTCAAGAGTCTGATCTTTTTTCAAACTAACATAGGCTGTTGTCAGTATCCCCCTTCTAACCGGTATCAAATGCGGGGTAAATATAATATTGACCTTGCTTGAAGATATCCGCGCAAGCTCTTGTTCCATCTCCGGTACGTGCTGGTGCGAACCAACCTTATACGCCTTCGCGTTTTCCGAAACCTCGGCAAAGATCAAGCCTGTATCAGGCTTTTTGCCCGCGCCGGTGACTCCGCTAACGGCATTAAGGATAATTGCATCCTTTGATGTTAAATTTTTCGCGATTAGAGGCGCCACTGCCAGAATAGAGCCTGTGGGATAACAACCGGGGTTTGCCAAAAGACAGGCATGCCTGATTTCGGCTTTGTTTAACTCCGGCAGGCCGTAAACGCTGTCTTTAATATATTGGGGAGCAATATGCCTTATCCCATAATATTTTTCATATATGCCGGCATCTTTGATCCTGAAATCCGCGCTTAAGTCAATCACCTTCTTGCCTTTGTCTATAAAACCGGGGACATATTCCATAGACACCTTATGCGGCAGAGCCAGAAATATAATATCTATGCCCTTTTTAAACAGGGCGGCAGAGTCAAGAGCCTGGCAGGTGATATCCAGCCTGCCTCTAAATTCGGGATATACATCCGATATCTTGACAGGTTTGTCAAACCTTGCCGTTAATACCTTGATAGCGGCTTTCGGATGCCTTAATAATATCCTGATAAGCTCTAAACCGGTATAACCTGTTATACCGCAAATCGCAACATTGATCATAATTGTTCTCCGATATTTATCATTAAGATATGATAAGGCATTGGTGTTAAATACGGCAGGCCTTATATATACTTATTTTTAGTATATGTGGATACTGATTATAAAACAAAGCACATAGTTTTGTCAATCTATATATGGCCGGAGCTATAAAAATCTGACCGGCAAACCTTGGTATCAGGCCTTTCTCGCGCGTAGATATCATACAAAAACACCTTGCAAAAACAGCAAAAACAAAAAACCCCGCTTTTATCGCAAAGGCGGGGTTTAAATAAAATTAAATTATAAGCCTGCCGCCCGGCGCCGGGTAAGGGCAAGCATTTTCTAAAAATTAACGCTTAGAGAACTGGAACCTCTTCCTGGCGCCCTTCTGGCCGTACTTCTTGCGCTCTTTCATGCGAGGATCTCTTGTAACAAATCCTGCCTTCTTAAGCTTCTTTTTCAGGGTTTCATCAAGAACTATTAAGGACCTCGCTATGCCGTGGCGTATAGCGCCCGCCTGCGCGGAAGTGCCTCCGCCGTTAACTATCACGGTAGTGTCATATTTACCGATAAGATTACATACCTCAAAAGGCTGCTGTATAATCATCCTAAGCGTTTCGCGCGGAAAATAATCCTCAATTGAACGCTTATTGACTTTAATTATGCCTGTGCCCGGCTTCAATACCACCCTTGCCGAGGCTTCTTTTCTTCTGCCTGTAGCTCTTAACAGCAATTGGTCTGCCATGAAATAATATCTCCTGATTAAAACTTCAATTCCTGCGGCCCCTGGGCCTTATGCGGGTGCTCGGCACCCGTATAGACCTTGAGTTTTTTAAACATATCCCTTCCCAGCGGAGTATCAGAGAGCATCCTTTTTACCGCCTGTCTGATAACCCTTCGCGGGTCTTTTTTCATTACCTCGGCCAATACGGTCCTTTTTTGGCCTCCGGGATAACCTGAATATGTAATATACTCTTTTTCGCGCATCTTTTTTCCGGTCACTTTTATTTTTTCCGCATTTATAACAACGACCCCGTCACCGCAATCAATATGAGGAGTATATTCAGGCTTATGCTTACCGCGCAATATAATGGCTATGCGCGTTGCAAGCCTGCCGAGGACCTTATCCTGCGCATCAACAATAACCCACTGTCTTTTAATATCTTTTTTCCTGGCAACAAATGTCTTTTTCATATAAGGCTCCTAAAAGAAATCAGATTTTATCACAAATGCACTATATATGTCAAGTGTTTTTACGCGAAGGGTTACGTCAACAAAATTCTGTAAATTCTTTTAAGGGCTTAACCTTCCATTGGTTGTTTAAGTGTGTAAAAATAGCATAAATTATCCGTTCGCAGCTTTGCTTGTTGCTAAAGCATGAGAACACTCT
>JAQUQI010000008.1 GCA_028716165.1 Candidatus Omnitrophota bacterium | reverse complement strand
AAAATATTGCAGGAAGATATTTTAAAAATACGCTGCCTCGTGGTGTAATTGGTAACACGACTGACTCTGGATCAGTTGTTTCTGGTTCAAGTCCAGACGAGGCAGCCAACCTTGACGCTCAGGCGAAATTTGGGCGTCCGATACAGTAGGAATATATGAAAACAGTACATAAGATTATTTTAGGTGATTCAAGACGAATGGAAGAGATATCCGATTTTTCTCTTCAATTAGTTGTTACATCGCCACCTTATTGGCAACTCAAGGATTATGGTAGCTCTGAGCAAATCGGATACAATCATACCTATGAAGAATATATCAATAACCTTAATTTAGTTTGGTCTGAGTGTTATAGAGTTTTAGAGAATGGCTGCCGCCTTTGTATAAATATAGGGGATCAATTCGCCCGCGCGGTATATTATGGGCGATATAAGATTATACCAATTAGGACTGAGATAATAAAATTTTGCGAAACAATCGGTTTTGATTATATGGGAGCGATTATATGGCAGAAGGTCACTACTTGTAACACCACAGGCGGCGCAACTGTTATGGGCTCCTTTCCCTATCCGAGAAACGGTATATTAAAATTGGATTACGAATTTATCCTGATTTTCAAAAAACAGGGCATTTCGAAACCCGTTAGCAGCGAAATACGGGAAAAGTCAAAGATGACTACCGAAGAATGGAATCAATATTTTTCCGGACATTGGAACTTTGCAGGAGAGAAACAAGTTAAACATTTGGCGATGTTTCCCGAAGAACTGCCGAGGCGGCTTATAAAGATGTTTACATTTGTTGGTGATAGCGTTCTCGACCCATTTTTAGGCAGCGGGACAACGACATTAGCCGCTAAAAATCTTAAGCGAAATTCTGTTGGTTATGAAATCAACGCAAATTCTTTGCCTACGATAAGAGAAAGAGTAGGATTCGGTCAAAATTTATTTATTGATGAAACAAAAATTGAAATATATACTCAAGAAAAGAAGGCGGTAAATTTTGAAGAGAAAATTATTAAATTGCCATATATTTTTAGAGATCCTATTAAATTCGATAAGAAGATAGATCCTAAACAGTTACAATTTGGTTCAAAGATAGATCAAAGTGGTGGACGGAGAGAAGAGTATTTTACAGTCAAAGAGGTAGTTAGCCCAGAGATCTTGAAATTGAATAATGGTTTAACTGTGAGATTGTTGGGCGTTAAACAAGACACGATAAAAAATGGAAAAGCGACGGAATATTTAACAAATAAAACGCAAGGCCAGAAAGTATTTCTAAAATACGATCAGGTTAAATACGATTCTGAAAATAGATTGCTGTGTTACTTATATCTTAAAAATAAGACTTTTATAAACGCTCATCTCATTAAAGAGAGGTTTGCGCTTGTTGATACTGACATAGCATTCAAATATAAAGAAAAATTTATAGAATTACAAAATCTGGAGCACGCCCATAATGAAAAATAAAAGATATTCAAAGGATTTCGGGAAAAAAGAGAAGGTACTCAATTATGCCTGCCAAACATATCAATTATCCCGTCCCAATAAGGTAGGCACAGTAATGGCCTTTATCCGTGAATGTCAGCCTAAGTCTATATCGGAGTGGGAAAAATGGTATTTTGAAAAAGCATATACAGATGGCAAAAATCCCGTAAAAATCACAAAAGAAATTTTGCGGGAGCTCGGTGAAAGGCTTTATGTAAAAATAACCGAGATCGTCATCCCGGAATGGCAAGACGTTTTTAAGAATTTAACGCTGCAGGATTGTATTGACTATATTAACAATCTTACGATACAAAGAACATATGATGGTTTCATCCGCGAGAAATCGGTTGTTACCGACAATATTGCAAAGAAGTTTCCGGAAGTAAAATTTGTTGAATCTGATCCGGAACTCGATCACGCGGGTGACATTGATTACCTATGCTATGTGGGCGATAAGACATTTGGCATTCAAATTAAACCAGTAACGGCTAAGGCAAACTTTGGTAATTATTCAGCCACCGAAAGAATGAGAGCGAGTTTCCGTTTAAACCAGTAACGGCTAAGGCAAACTTTGGTAATTATTCAGCCACCGAAAGAATGAGAGCGAGTTTCCGTGATTTTGAGGCAAAATATGGCGGGAAAGTTTTTGTTGTTTTTAGTATTGACGACGAGATAAAAAATACAGAGGTGATAGAAGAAATCAAGAAGGAAATAAGCCGCCTAAGTAGATAAAACCGCCTTTGCCGCGGCGAAGGGTCATTTTGATAAGTAATTGGTAGTATTGAGGTTGTGAAGTTCGTCTGGCGTCCAGTTCAGGCAGCCAGTCTTGACCCGCCATCAAAGATGGCGAGATCTTGCCAAATTGCGTAGCAATTTGGTGGACGATCAGGCGGAATTCGGTTATTGAAGAAAATGCTTGATTCCTTCAATTATGTGTATTATAATTGAAGATAGTGTTAGTAGCTAAATTAACAAGTTTAGGGTAAGATATATGAACGCCAATGATTTCAAAAGTAATCGGGCAGGCAAAGTTATAAAAACCGATAGAGATTATTCGGCATTTGTTCCCCATTCTTTACCCCCAGAAATTAAATATTCAGCCGAGTTGATCAATCTGTTAGCTGAAGCCAATCGTCACTTAGGGAATCTTAATGGTGTGGGCGTATTATTGCCAAATCCGAATTTATTGATCGTTCCTTATATGAGAAGAGAGGCGGTTTTGAGTTCAAAGATTGAAGGCACGCAGACTTCTCTTTCGGATTTATTTTATTTTGAAATAGCCCGGAGAGAAGAGCAAAAAGCGGAAGTCCAAAAAACAGACGTGTTGGAAGTAGTAAATTATGTTGAAGCGATGGATTACGGACTTGAGAGGTTAAAAGAGTTACCTATTTGTTTGCGGCTTATGCGCGAAATACACGGAATTCTTATGAAAGACGTGAGAGGACAACACTTGACTCCGGGCGAGTTTCGCCGTAGTCAGAATTGGATAGGATCCGCGGGATGCACATTAAACGATGCGGCGTTTGTTCCTCCTCCAGTTCATGAAATGCATGAAGCCTTGGGAGAACTAGAGAAATTCTTACACAATAGAGATAGCATTCCTGGGCTAATACAGTGTGCGTTGATACATTATCAGTTTGAAGCCATACACCCCTTTCTTGATGGGAATGGCAGAATAGGAAGGTTAATAATTACTCTGTTTTTATGCGAGAGAGAATTTCTTGGTTACCCCATGCTTTATTTGAGTGCTTTCTTTGAGAAAAACCGCAGAGAATATTACGATCGGCTTGTATCCGTAAGTCAAAGAGGTGAATGGGAAGAATGGATTAGTTTTTTCTTGCGAGCCATCATCGTCCAATCAAAAGATGCAGCCGAAAATTCAAAAGCCATACTTGGTTTGCTTAAAAATTATAGGGAGCGAGTACAGGAGAAGCGAACAAGTATATATGTAAGTAAATTATTGGACGAATTATTTAAAAATCCCTACGTCAGTATTTCGCGAGCAGCAATAGAACTAAAGACTTCTTTTCATACTGCTAAAGCAGCTATAGAAAAACTTAAAAAAATAAATATCTTGGTTGAAATTACTGATAAGCGGCGTGGAAAGGTTTATTGTGCGAAGGAATTATTAAGTTTGTTGGAAAAATAGCTAACATCGAAGAACAGGCACAACCCAACATGGTTAGCGCTAAGAATAGGTAAATTCGGCGAGATGCTATATGACTATGCAAATAAATAAATATAAGTTAGGGGAAGGAGTGCAGGGTTTAAATTTAAAGTCCCTATCGAAAGATCCCCTTTATTTTTAAAAACATATATCTGGAAAAGGCAAGAAGGATTGGATGTGCTACAAAAAGACATAGTATTAAATACACTAGGAATTAATTTATATATTCAGAATAATATTTTTAATGTTAATTTTTAGCAGGCAATTAATGAATAATTGCTCCAAGGTTAATATGCGTCAAAAAACAAGTAAGGAAATATTTGTTTTGAATAAATTTTTGAGAAAGTCTTTCAGCAAGTTTGCAATAAATTCATGTGAGCCTCCAAAACCAGATTGTCTTTGCAGATATTCTAATGGTGAAAGAGTTTATTTTGAACTAAGCGAGATAATTAATCAAGATCTGGCAAAAAAGTTTTATGATAAAAACTTACAGTTTACTGGTGGATTTTTTTCTGACGACATTTTAGGCAAAAGGATTGAAGACAAGTTCAAAAAACAATATGAAACAGATGGATTAAATGTTGAACTTTTGCTATTTTTTGATTTACAACCTTTATGGGCAGAAATAACAATTATTGAACAAATAAAGATATTATTAAGAAGTATGCAGCGTACTATTTTTTCAA
This sequence comes from Candidatus Omnitrophota bacterium, assembly GCA_028716165.1. Taxonomy (NCBI): domain Bacteria; kingdom Pseudomonadati; phylum Candidatus Omnitrophota; species Candidatus Omnitrophota bacterium. The sequence continues at coordinate 62,311 of JAQUQI010000008.1, read as the reverse complement.
AAGTTTCACTGTTCGATGTTCACAAAAATAATGTTTTATTTCAAAGCACTTAGTCAAAATAGATAAAATGATGCTTGAAGCGCCGGAAGGTCATTTTCACAAGTAGATGCACTTCTTGAGGGTATGGAGTTTGTCTTTCGACGCGCTTTGCTTGCTCAGGACGAACCCTGAGCGGAGTCAAATGGGTTCGTCTGGCGTCCAGTTCGGACCGCCATTTTGAATATCAGAACAGGAAATTCCGGCTTTTTCAGCGCCGGATTTTTTCTTTTTGGCGAATTAAATACGAAAGCGCACAATAATCTTGACACTACTATTTGTTTTGGACCCTTGACTTTATCTTAATTTTGTGGTATATATAATAAAACACAGGGAATGTGTTTTTAAATAGCAGGGAGGCGTTCGCAAGAACGCTTTTTTTGTTTTTAGCCTATTCCGACGGCCCAAAGAGGGGCGTTTTACGCTGCGAGCATATACGCGTAAAACGCTTTTTTATTTTTTGCAGGTAATACTATGGATTTTAAAATTTTACTTGAAAAAATAACTCCGGCATTAAAGGCAATAGCGAGGAGGAATATCTTAACCGGGTTTTACGATAGAGATGACCTCTATCAGCAAATGTGTCTGTATTTATGGCAGCGTTTTGGAGAAGACGTACCCATAGGGATGAATGAAGCTTATATAATCAAGGCCTGCGAATTTTATCTTTTAAATTTCCTGCGCAGAGGGAGACGTATGCCGGTACATTTAAGTATGGATGTTCCTATTGCCGAAGGCGATATAACCTTTAAAGATGTCATGCCGGACATATTGGCGCGTCAGACCGATTTGGAATATCATATAAGTATTGATGAAATAAAAAGAAAACGTTTGACAGATAAAGAACGCGAGGTTCTTAGGCTTCTTCTTAAAGGCAATACGGTACGCGAGATCGCGTCAATTCTGGGTATTTCGCATGTCATGGTGCTTAAATATAAGAAGAATATAATAAAGAAGGCGCGTTCAGGCGGTTACCAAAAATGATGTTTTTTTACTTATAGAATTGTAAACAAAAAACACAGGGTTGTGATATTACACAGGCGTTTGGACTTTAAAACGCCCTTTTATTTTTATGCCAACAAAGAGGACGCGATATGAATATATTTAAATTTTTGACTGTGATGTGTGCGATAGGGATACTTTTGATAAAACCGGGTGATGCTTCGGCCGGGGAGACGGGTGGCGAAGACAGCATGGTTTTTAAAGGGCGGCCCGTTGAGATTAGCACGGATTTTGCCGTTTTTTCAAAATACATATGGCGTGGTTTTAAACTGGATAATGACCCCGTGGCGCAATCAGGTGTTTATATTAACGCCTGCGGTTTTAACGCAAGCATATGGGGAAATCTTGATGTGAGCGGCCGAGACGGGGGTAAGTCAGATGAAGTGGATTATAGTGTGGGTTATTCATATGACTTGAAAAATAGTCTGGGGGCACCGTTATCGGTAAGCGGTGGTTATATATATTATGATTTCCCGGCATCCAACGCCAATAGCCAGGAGTTTTATCTTGGGTTATGCGTAGATGATTTGCCGTTCTCCCCCTCTTTTACGTGGTATCATGATTTTGAGGATAAGGACAAAGGCGGAGGCCGGGGCGATTATCTGGCTGTCAAAATTAATAAAAGTATTGTTTTGCCGGATGTGCCCGTTACGTTTAATTTCGGCGCGCATGCTGGATATAATAGAAGGCTTTTTATAAAAGGGCACGGGGGGGACATAGGATTAAGCGCGGGTATTGCTTATGCTGTTGCAAAAAATTGCACATTTTCCCCAACAGTAAATTACACGATACCGTTAAGTGGCATGAAAAAGACAAGCGATGGCGGCCAAAAAGAGGAATTGTTCTTAGGGGCGGTTTTCGCGGTTAGTGTATAATATCAACGCGTGAAAGGAGACGTATAATATGTTGACAGATATGGTATACGCAAACAGCACGGGTGTTGACACTCTATGGGTCATGATCTCCGCCTTCCTAGTGTTTTTTATGCAGGCTGGTTTCGGCATGGTTGAAGCGGGTTTTATCCGGGCGAAGAATACCTGTAATATTTTAACTAAGAATTTTCTTGATTTTTGCATGGCGTCCATAGGTTTTTTTGCCTTTGGTTATGCCGTAATGTTCGGTTGCGGCAACGATTTTATCGGTTACAGCGGATGGTTTCTTAATGGCGCGCAATCTGCTTCAAAAATTCCATTATTTGCCTTTTGGCTGTTTCAAGCCGCGTTTTGCGGTGCAGCAGCTACGATAGTCGCCGGTGGTATGGCCGAAAGAATGAAATTTCAAGCCTATCTTTTGTATTCTTTTATAATATCTGCTTTTATATATCCGATTGTAGGGCATTGGATATGGGGAGGCGGCTGGCTTTCAAAGCTGAATTTTGTTGATTTTGCCGGCTCAACCGTTGTCCATACTGTCGGCGGGTTTGCAGCCCTGATCGGCACTATAATCCTGGGACCAAGAATAGGAAAATACAATAAAGACAGGTCCGCTAATGCCATAGCCGGGCATTCAATACCCCTGGCATCTTTAGGAGTATTTATACTGTGGTTCGGATGGTTTGGATTTAACCCGGGCTCAACCTTGAGTGTTGGAGATGGGTCTCTGATAGGCAGGATAGCGGCAAATACGAATATAGCTGCGGCAACAGGCGGCATAACGGCTATAATTACCGTATGGAAAATATTTGGTAAACCGGATCTTTCAATGGCGATGAACGGTACCCTGGCGGGCTTGGTCGCGGTAACGGCGCCTTGCGCGTTTATTGAACCTTGGGCCGCTCTTGTTATAGGCGGCGTGGGCGGTATACTCGTTATCGCTGGCGTTATGCTTCTTGAAAAACTGAATATTGACGATCCCGTGGGCGCTTTCCCCGTACATGGCTTAAACGGGTTGTGGGGTACGCTATCTGTCGGGCTTTTTGGACAGAAAGTATTAGGCATTGCCAATGATGGGTTTTTTTATGCCGGCGGACTCAAGCAACTCGGGATACAGGCAATGGGCGCATGTTGCGTAGCAGTATTTATTCTTGTTGTAATGGGTATTATTTTTAAACTTATAGATATGAATATAGGCCTTCGCGTGTCCAGGGATGAGGAATTGAAAGGTCTTGACATAAGCGAACACGGAATGGAGTCGTATGCCGGGTTCCAGGTCTTTACCACGACATAAACAGGAGGCAGTATGAAACTTATAGTAGCGATGATACAGCCGCACAAACTATCGGATGTAAAAAAGGCGCTATATGACGCCAAAATATATAAAATAACAGTGACTAACGCGTTAGGATGCGGCCGGCAAAGAGGCTATACCGAGACATACAGAGGCGTTATACATAGTATTAATCTATTGAAAAAAATACGGCTTGAAATAGCCGTAAACGAGGATTTTGTTCAGCCTACAGTCAAGGCGATTATTAGCGGCGCCAAAACAGGCAGTATAGGAGACGGTAAGATATTTGTGATGGACCTGCCTGAATGTATAAGGATCAGAACAGGCGAAAGCGGTTGTAACGCTATTGGCTGAAAAAGATAGGTTACCAAAAGCGCAAGTTCTATACTTTATAAAGTGTATATGCATGGTTATGTGCGTATATGCACATGGTTTGTGCAGATATGTAAACGCAAAGAAAGCGTTCTTAAAAGTATTCAACATTTTAAGAACGCTTTTTATTTTTAACACGGAAGGAGCGTATCCTTCAAAAATATTAAGGAGGCCAAGATGCAAAAGAGGAGCAAGCAGGACATTATAAAATTGGTAAAAGAAAAGGACGTTAAGTTCATAAGGTTGTGGTTTGTTGACATACTCGGCCAGGTAAAAAGTTTTGCCATAACGGACAGGGAGCTTGAAAACGCCCTGGATAACGGCATGGGTTTTGACGGTTCTTCTATAACAGGTTATCAGGACATAGAGGAATCTGATATGATAGCAATGCCGGACCCTGATACATTCGCTATCTTACCGTGGCGGCCTGCGGAAAAAGCGGTTGCCAGGATGATATGTGATGTGTTGAACCCCGACAAGACCCCTTATGAAGGTGACCCCAGATATGTGCTTAAAAGGTCTCTCAAGAGGGCGGCTGAAATGGGTTATGACCATTACTATGTTGGGCCCGAGCTTGAGTTTTTTTATTTCAAAAATGATTTAACGACAGACGTGCTTGACAGGGGCGGGTATTTTGATCTTACCACGCTTGATGTTGCAAGTGATCTTAGGCGTGAAACGGTATTGGCGCTTGAAAAAATGGGGGTATATATAGAATATTCCCACCACGAAGTCGCGCCGTCGCAGCATGAGGTTGATATGCGGTATCGGGACGCGCTTGAAATGGCGGATAACGTTATAACGTACAGGGTTGTTGTAAAAGAGATAGCCAGCAAATTTGGTGTTTACGCGACGTTTATGCCAAAGCCGATATTCGGCCAGAATGGTTCCGGCATGCATACCCACCAATCACTGTTTAAGGGCAGTAAGAACGCGTTTTATGACGCGAAGTCTGAAGATTTTTTGTCTGAAACCGCTAAGTGTTATATTGCGGGTCTTTTGAAACACGCCAATGAGATGTGTTCCGTGTTTGCCCAAACAACTAATTCATATAAGAGACTTGTCCCCGGATATGAAGCCCCTGTTTACATTGCGTGGAGCAGAAGGAACAGAAGCGCTTTGGTGAGAGTGCCTTTATATCATCCCGGGCAGGAAAAAGCAACCCGCTGTGAATTCAGGGCATGCGATCCGGCATGCAATCCGTATCTTACATTTGCAGTTATGCTGCATGCCGGGCTTGAGGGGATAGATAAAAAATATAAGGCCCCGAAACCTATGGAGCGTAACTTATACCATTTAACTTCTGCGGAACGCAAGGAAAAGGGTATAGAAACATTGCCTGACAGCCTGGGTCAGGCAATTTCTGTTACTGAAAACAGCAAGATTGTTGAGAAAGCGTTTGGAAAACATATATTTTCTAGGTTTATTGAAGTCAAAAAAAGAGAATGGGATGATTATAGGATACGGGTGCCGAAACATGAATTAGACAAGTATCTCCCGGTTTTTTAGCCTTGTAAGAAAGAGTATTTTTCGCGCATTGTTTTATTAAATGTTTCTTCCGGGAAGGTAAGGTAGGCATGAAAACGGTCTGTTCAAGGGGGGTGTTTTTATGATGGATGATTTTTCAAGCATTATAGATAAACATTTTTATATGTCGGACGGAGGCCGGATATATTCCGATATTATCAATAGTATTGAAAAAAGCGTGATCATAAAGGCTCTTGAGCAGACAGACGGTAATCAATTGCGTACCTCACGTCTTTTGGGTGTGAACCGTAATACTTTACATAAGAAAATATTGCGTTATAGCATAGATGTCCGGAGATTTAAAAGATGAAATATGAATATTTGCCCGGCCGGCAAGGTTTGTATGATCCGCGCTTTGAACACGATAGTTGCGGCGTAGGCTTTGTATGTAATATAAAAGGCAAAAGGTCGTATTCCATAATAAAGGATGGAATCAGTATACTGGAGAGGCTTAGTCACAGAGGAGCTGTAGGTGCTGAACCTGATACAGGAGATGGCGCCGGCATACTTATACAGCTGCCCCATGTCTTCTTTAGGTCTGTGTGTGGAAACATAGATATACCCGATGAAGGTGAATACGGCGCCGGGCTGGTATTTTTGCCGCAGGACGTCCAGGACAGGAAAAGGTGCTTGGAAATAATGGAAACTGTTACAAGAGAAGAGGGCCAGCGTATTATAGGTTTCAGGAGCGTCCCTGTTAACGTGGAGTCTTTGGGGCGGGGCGCGCGGCAGACAGCGCCATTTATGGCCCATGTGTTCGTAAAAAGGTCGGATTCAATCAATTCCCAGGATGAATTTGAGAGAAAATTGTATGTAATAAGGAAGATGTCCGAAGATGCTGTAAACTTTTCAAACATAAAAGGCAAAAGATCTTTTTATATAACGAATATATCGTCACGTACCTTATGTTACAAGGGCCTATTGATGCCCCGCCAACTACCGGTCTTTTTTTTAGATTTGTCAAATGAATTAATGCAAAGCGCCATATGTATGGTGCACTCAAGATACAGCACAAATACCTTTCCCGCATGGGATCTCGCGCAGCCTTTTCGTTTTTTGGCGCATAATGGCGAAATAAATACAATAAGGGGTAATATAAACTGGATGCGGGCAAGGGAAAGATTGCTTGCCAACGGGTTGTTTAATGCTGATATTGATAAACTCAAACCAGTTATTAATGAAAACGGCAGCGATTCTGCCTGCATAGACAATGTTTTTGAGCTTTTGACTCTTGCAGGCAGGCCGCTTGCCCATGTTATGATGATGCTTGTCCCCGCGGCATGGGAAAAAGATAATTTGATGGATAAATCTCTCAAGGCGTTTTATGAGTTTCATGCGTGTTTTATGGAGCCCTGGGATGGCCCTGCCGCTATAACTTTTACGGATGGGGCCTGCATAGGGGCGACCCTTGACCGCAACGGTTTAAGACCGGCGCGATACATAGTGACCAAAGACGATCTGATTGTTATGGCTTCGGAAGCAGGCGTTCTTGATATAAAAAGCTCTGATATAAAGTTATCGGGCAGACTGGAACCCGGCAAGATTTTGTTTATAGATACCGTTAAAGGCGTGATAATTAATGATGAAGATATAAAAAAGGAAGTATCAGGACAGTATCCTTACGGTCAGTGGATGTATCAAAATATGCTTTCATTAGAGCAGTTAAGTCCGTTACCTTATGGTGACGAAAAAACAGGCGACATTCAAGCCCTGATGAAGGCATTTGGTTATACGCGCGAAGACTTGAATTTTATATTAAGGCCAATGTTTGAAGAAGCCAAAGAACCAGTAGGGTCAATGGGTAATGATACCCCGCATGCCTGTTTTTCCAGTCAACCCAGGCTTTTATACGATTATTTTAGGCAGCTTTTTGCCCAGGTCACCAATCCCGCCATAGACTCTATAAGGGAAAATGTAGTTATGGGGCTTGAAAGTTTTGTAGGGCCTGAAAAAAATATATTGGAATGCGGTCCTTCGCATTGCCGCAAAATCAGTATAGACCACCCAGTGCTTTCAAAAGAAGATATCGGCAGGATAAAAGAAGTGAACGCGAATAACTTTCGGGCAAAGACGCTCTATACCTTTTTTGACGTCTCATCAGGTGTAAAAGGTTTTACGGATGCCTTGGACAGGATATGTTTTGAATCGGAATATGCCGTAGAGCAAGGGTATTCTTTTATTATATTAAGCGATAGGGGCGCCGGACGTCAAAATATAGCGCTGCCGGCACTTTTGTCCCTTAGCGCAATTCATCAGTATTTGGTGAGCAGAGGTGTGCGTTCGCAGGTCTCTATTATAGTGGAGAGCGCGGAACCGCGGGAAGTGCATCATATAGGGCTTTTATTCGGTTATGGCGCGGACTGCATATGTCCGTATTTTGTGTATGATATCGCGGAGTATATGGCGGAGGAAAAGCTTATATCCACTGGCCCGGCCCAGGCAAAGAAAAATTACGTGAAATCGGTGGAAGACGGTTTATTAAAGATATTATCAAAAATGGGGATATCCACTTTGAGAAGTTATAGAGGTGCGCAGATATTTGAAGTGTTAGGGCTTTGTGATGAATTCATTGAAAGATACTTTAAGGGGACAGTGTCAAGGATAGGCGGTTTAGGTATAGTGCAGATAGCGCAGGAAACAATAGCAAGACATGCCGCAGCATACAACGGCAGAGATCCGTTCCCGGGAATACTGCCAAGCGGAGGAATATATCAGTGGAAAAAAGACGGTGAATTTCATCTGTGGAACCCGAAAACCATACCAGTCTTGCAATACGCGGCACGTTATAACGATTTCGCGAAGTATAAAGAATTCGCTGCGATGATAAATAACCAAAAAGAAAATCCGACTACTATAAGAGGTCTTTTTAAGTTGAAGAGGTGTAGCCCGATACCCGTAGAACGTGTTGAACTGGAAGAAGCTATAATGAAAAGATTCACTACAGGGGCTATGAGTTTTGGCTCTATCGGCAGTATGGCGCATGAAACGATAGCGATGGCAATGAACAGGATAGGCGGAAAATCCAATACTGGAGAGGGCGGGGAGGACCCCAATAGATTTGTTGTTTTACCAAACGGCGACAGTAAAAGAAGCGCTATAAAACAGATCGCATCGGGTCGTTTCGGGGTCACGACAAATTATCTTGTAAACGCTGATGAGATACAGATAAAGATCGCCCAGGGTGCAAAACCCGGTGAAGGGGGCCAGCTTCCGGGCCATAAGGTCAGTGATATAATCGCGAGGACGAGATACACAACGCCTGGGGTGACGCTTATATCTCCGCCGCCTCATCATGACATATATTCTATTGAAGATCTGGCACAGCTTATATTTGATCTTAAAAACGTTAACCCTAAAGCGCGCATAAGCGTTAAGCTTGTTTCCGAGATAGGGGTCGGCACTATTGCGGCAGGGGTTGCCAAGGCCCATGCGGATGTTGTACTTATATCGGGCGGAGATGGAGGTACCGGCGCCTCTCCTATAAGTTCCATAAGGCATGCGGGTCTACCGTGGGAGCTTGGTCTTTCAGAGGCCCATCAGACACTTCTGCTCAACGGATTAAGGCAGCGCGTTGTTCTCCAGACGGACGGACAGATACGTACCGGCAGGGACATAGCGATAGCCTGTATGCTTGGCGCCCAGGAATACGGCATTTGCACGGCGGTTTTGGTTGTTATGGGTTGCGTCATGTTAAGGCATTGCCATCTTAACAATTGTTCCGCGGGGATCGCAACACAGGATCCTATACTTCAGAAACGGTTTAGCGCAAGACCGGAATACGTGGTAAATTATATGAGGTTCATAGCAAAAGAGATGAGAGAGATTATGGCGTCATTGGGGTTTAGGACGGTTAATGAAATGGTTGGTAGAAGTGATCTTCTGGAGAAAGAGGACAATATTGGGCACTTTAAAGCAAAATATGTAAATTTAGAGAAAATACTCTATAGACCTGTTGAGGAAAATGTCCGTTTAAAAGTCAAAGGCCCTATTGAGAGAGATAAGAGTTTAGACGAATGTCTTATAGAAAAGTGTGATAAGTTCCTTTCCGTGCCGGATTCAAAAGCTATTTCAGAGGATATTTGGATAAAAAATACGGACAGAGGCGTAGGCGCCATGCTAAGTGGTCATATATGCAGACAATACGGCGACGGCACGCTTTTGGAAGATTCAATAAGATTCAGATTTGCAGGCGTTGCCGGCCAGAGTTTTGCGGCTTTTTTAGTTAAAGGTGTCACTTTTGAATTAGAAGGTATGGCCAATGATTATGTGGGAAAAGGTATTTCAGGAGGCAAGGTAATAATATATCCAGGCAATGACAGCGGTTATAGCGCGCAGACTAATATTATAGCAGGGAATACGTGTTTTTACGGGGCCATATCCGGCGAGGCATATATAAGGGGCGTGGCGGGAGAGAGGTTTTGTATCAGAAATTCAGGCCTATATGCTGTTGTAGAAGGCTTGGGAGACCACGGTTGTGAATATATGACAGGGGGCCGCGTTCTTGTGTTGGGCAGTATCGGCAGAAATTTCGCCGCGGGCATGTCCGGCGGCATTGCGTATGTAATTAATAGCCTCAATAGGCTTGAAGACAAATGTAATATGGATATGGTGTTAATAGAACGCCTGACAGAAGATGACAAAGATATTTTCTGTTATCTTTTAAGAAATCATTATAAATATACAAACAGCAGAATAGCCATGTCGTTAGTTAATGATATAGAATCGGCTATGGATAAATTTTCCCGTATTATACCTATGGAATATAAGAGGATTCTGGAAAATAAGAAATAAGATAAACCGCCAAACAGGACGTAGTTCTTAAATGGATAAGAATAAAGGGTTTATGCGCATATATAGAAAGGAACCAGTATACAGGCCTGTATGCGAACGTGTTAAAGATTATAAGCAGATTTTCGTTATGCGAAACGAGCATGATTCCAGGGCCCAGGCACGCCGCTGTATGGATTGCGGTACCCCGTTTTGTCATAATGGGTGTCCGATAGGTAATTTTATACCCGAATGGAATAAGCTGATTTTTAATGGTAACTGGGATCATGCGGTTAGGTTGCTTCAGGCTACGAACCCGATGCCTGAAGTCACGGGCAGGATATGCCCTTCCTTGTGCGAATATTCCTGCGTCCTTGGTCTTAACGATGATGCGGTGACTGTGAGAGAAAACGAATTGAGTATCGCAGAGTTCGGATTTGAAAAAGATATTATAAAACCAAGGCTCGTTGGTTTCAGGAGTGGTAAAAAGATAGCTGTTGTCGGGTCTGGCCCGGCAGGATTATCTTGCGCACAAAAGTTGAATATGCTGGGACACAGCGTCACTGTTTTTGAAAGAGACGAAAAGCCCGGAGGCCTGCTTAGATACGGTATTCCTAACTTCAAACTTGAAAAGAGCGTGCTGGATAGACGTATAAAGCTATGGGAAAAAGAAGGCGTATTTTTTAAAACGCAGGTAAATATGGGCATTGACCGTGCCGCGGATAGTCTGCTTAAGGATTTTGATGCCGTATGTCTTGCCTGCGGTTGCCGCGTGCCACGCGACATAAGCGTGCCTGGGAGGGGTCTAAAAGGGGTATATTTTGCCATGGATTATCTTTCCCAGGCAAACAAGACGGCATTAGGAGAGAGGCACCAGTCGGATCCCATAGATGTTAAAGGCAAAAGGGTTGTAGTAATTGGCGGCGGGGATACCGGTTCCGATTGTGTAGGCACCGCTAACCGGCAAGGTGCTTTATGCGTTACACAGTTGGAGATAATGCCTATGCCTCCTGCCTGCAGGACTAAAGACTGCCTATGGCCTAAGTACCCTTTAATTTTAAGAAATTCATCAAGCCATCAGGAGGGGTGTTTGCGCCGATGGTCTATTGCCACAAAGGCGTTTGAGGCCGCGGCAGGCAGAGTCAATGGTCTTTTGTGCGCGAAAGTTGAATGGACAAAAGAGAGTGAGAATTCATGCCCCGTTATGAGGGAAATATCCGGCGCGGATTTTAAGGTAGATGCTGACATAGTGTTGATAGCGGCCGGTTTTGTATCGGTTGAAAAGAATGCGCTTATTGATTCTTTAGGGCTTGAGATGGATAAACGCGGGAATATCAAGACAGGCCCGGATTATATGACATCAAAGAAACCCGTATTCTGCGCCGGCGATATGAGAAGAGGTCAGTCTCTTGTCGTGTGGGCAATAGAAGAAGGCTTGAAATGTGCGCAGGCAATTAATAATTTTATTACTAAGAACAATGGAAAAGAGCGCCGGCCGGGAGGCAGACCATGTTAAGCACCGGTATCAAGGGTTTAGATAAAATAATAACGGGACTGCGGGAAGGCGATAATGTTGTCTGGCAGATTGATGATATAAAAGATTATATTTTCCTTGCATCAGTTTTTGCCAGAAAAGCCGTAGCAGATAAAAAGACGGTCGTGTATATGCGTTTTGCCGCTCACGAGCAGATCCTCAAGCCTTTGAACGGTATCATACGTTATGAACTTGATGCCGGAGAAGGATTTGAGTCTTTTTCCGCAAAAGTACACGGTATAATAGCCAGGCATGGCGTAGGTGCGTATTATGTTTTTGACTGTCTTTCAGGTTTGCTGTCTGCGTGGGCGACGGATCTTATGATAGGCAATTTTTTTATGATATCATGCCCTTATTTGTATGAATTAAAAACCATAGCGTATTTTTCAATTATAAGGAACAGCCATTCTTTTGGCAGCATAGCCAGGATACGGGAGACAACACAGCTTTTGATAGATGTTTACAACTGTGACAATAAATTATATCTTCACCCTCTCAAGGCATGGAACAGATATTCTCCGACAATGTTTTTGCCCCATCAACACCGTGGAGAGGAATTTGTGCCGCTGACAGACAGTGTAAACACAGCCAGAATATTATCGCACATCAGGGAAACGGGAGAACCTCGCGCCAAGAGAATCCTGGATTATTGGGACAGACTGTTTATTAAGGCGGGTGAAATGGCGAAGACTAAAAAGAACACCAAAGAAACCGCGGATACGGTAAATATGCTTTGCAGGATACTTATTACGAAAAACAAGCGCATGCATGATCTTATTGTCAAGCATCTCTCTCTTGGAGAGATAATGGATATCAAATCAAGAGTTATCGGTACTGGGTTCATAGGAGGCAAGGCGGCGGGTATGTTATTGGCCAGAAAGATATTGTCGGAAGACAAGATCCTTAACTGGTCGGGTATGGAAGAACCCCACGACTCTTTTTATATAGGATCTGATATTTTTTATTCTTTTATTGTCCAGAATCAATTGTGGAAACTGCGCATGACGCAGAAGACCCCCGAGGGCTATATTGGAATGGCGAAAATCCTGCGGGATAAAATGGTCCACGGAACTTTTTCACAGGATATAATGGAAAGTTTTCAACAGGTTGTGGAGTATTTTGGCGCTTCCCCGATAATTGTGCGTTCAAGCTCGCTCCTTGAAGATGGTTTTGGCAATGCCTTCGCGGGTAAATATGAAAGCGTGTTTTTGGCAAATCAAGGCACGCCGGAAAAAAGGTATATTCAATTCGCTGATGCGGTTAAAAAGGTCTACGCAAGCACAATGGGTGAAGACGTCCTTATTTATAGGAAGAGCCGCGGGCTTGACCAGCTTGATGAACAGATGGCCCTTCTTGTCCAGCGGGTATCCGGTTCACAGCGTAAAGATGTTTTTTTCCCGGACGTCTCTGGTGTAGGGCTTTCGTACAATACTTATGTGTGGAATGACAAGATAGACCCTTCCTCGGGCATGTTGAGACTGGTTTGCGGCCTGGGCACAAGGGCGGTTAACCGGGTTGCCGGCGACTACCCTGCTATGGCCGCTTTATCGCAACCCCTGGTCAGGCCTTATTCTGAAAAAGGGGACGAGATCAAATTTTCACAGCATAACATTGATTTGATAGACACGAAGGCGAATGACCTAAAAACCATCGCGTTTTCGGACATAATAGAATCGGGATTATATAACAATTTGAACAGGGTGGCGGAAAGAAATATTGATCTGGAAGAAAGTTACACGCGCATATCGGGCCGGATAAAACAGCATTGGATCATAAATTTTAAAAAGCTTTTAAGTGACAGCAAATTTACGGAAACGTTTAGAGGCATGATGCAGGCGCTGGAGAAGGGTTACGACTACCCTGTGGAAATAGAATTTACGCTGAATTTTGCGGAGAAAGACGATTTTAAGATAAATCTTTTGCAATGCCGGCCCCTTCAAAGATACGGTAACACTAAAAAGGTCAACGTTCCCGAAGATGTTAATCCGAAAAACATGTTGTTTTCATCGCAGGGATATTTTATCGGAGGCAACATATCGCAGAAAATAAACAAGATAATATACGTGGAACCGAAAAGTTATATCGGTCTTCGTCAGAGCGATAAATACGGCATAGCAAGAAGTATAGGCAAAATAAATTCCACCATAAAAGACAGATACCGCAACGCGGCCTTGCTTATAGGGCCGGGTAGGTGGGGAACGAGCACCCCGTCTCTGGGTGTGCCCGTGAGTTTTTCGGAGATCAGCAATATAAGGGTCATGGTTGAGGTCGCGTTCCCGGAAGGCAACCTTATGCCCGAACTTTCTTTCGGAACGCATTTTTTTCAGGATCTTGTTGAGACCGATATATTTTATGCGGCGCTTTTTACGCATAAAAAGAGCGTTATTTTTAACCCGGAATGGTTTGACGGTTTCCAGGATGTATTTGCCGATAGCATTTCGGGAACGGAAAAATACGGGGACTGTATAAAAGTGTATGATACTACCGACACGGATGTGAAAATAATATCAGATATAGTTTCGCAAAAGATGCTATGCTTCAAGGTGTCCGTATAAAGCGCACCGGGAAGATATTTTCTAAAAAATTATAAAAAGGTGTCGCATGACAGAAGTGAAGGTTGCTTTGGAAAATGGAAAGGTTTTTTACGGCAAAAGTTTTGGGGCCACGGGACAATGCTGCGCGGAACTGGTCTTTAACACAAGTATGACGGGTTATCAGGAAATCATGACAGATCCTTCTTACGCGGGTCAGGCGGTATTGATGACATATCCCTTGATAGGGAATTGCGGGATTAACAGCCAGGACTGCGAATCAGACAATTTTTTTTTGCGGGCATTGTTGGTAAAGGAATTTAGCCCGGTTGCCAGTTGCTGGAGGTCGGAAAGCCCATTAGAAGATTATATGAGAGCCCATGATATATTGGGGGTGCAGGGGATTGATACCCGCGCCCTGACAAAGCTCATAAGAATAGAAGGGGCTATAAAAATAGCCGTTTCAACGGATGATACGGGTGAAAAAGCCCTGGTTGAAAAAGCCAGATTAGCGCCAGGACTGTCAGATAAAGACCTTGTGAAAAAGGTAACCTGTAAAAAACCCTATATATATAACCGGGATGGAAGATACAAGATTGCTGTGCTGGATTACGGCGTAAAAAAAAGCATATTAGAGCGCTTTAAACATAAAGGCTGTGCCATAAAGGTGTTTTCCGCAGATTCCAGTAAGGATGAGATATTGTCTTATAAGCCTGATGGTTTGGTTTTTTCAAACGGTCCAGGCGATCCGGCGGTAGTTGTGTACGCGATAAAAACGGCAAGGCAGCTCATCGGTCGCCTGCCAGTATTAGGTATATGCCTGGGGCATCAGATAATAGCCCTGGCATTGGGGGCTAAAACTTACAAGCTTAAATTCGGGCATCACGGAGGAAACCACCCTGTCAAAGAGCTAAGAACAGGAAGATGTTATATAACATCCCAGAACCACGGTTTCTGCGTTGATCCGGCCTCGCTTCATAGAACAGACGTTGAGATCACGCACATAAATCTTAATGACAATACGCCGGAGGGATTATACAGCAAGAAGCTGTGTTTTTTGACGATGCAGTTTCATCCGGAGGCAGGACCGGGCCCGAATGACGCTATAGGGTTGTTTGATAATTTTATTGATATGATGAAAGGAACATTTAATGCCTAAGAGGACCGATATATCAAAGATACTCATCATTGGTTCGGGCCCAATTGTAATAAGCCAGGCATGTGAATTTGATTATTCCGGGACGCAGGCATGCAAGGCATTAAAACAGGAAGGTTATGAGATTGTTCTGGTTAATTCAAACCCAGCGACTATTATGACGGATCCCGGAATAGCCGATGCTACATATATAGAGCCGATCACCCCGGACGTGATAACCAGGATAATAAAGAAAGAGGTCCCGGACGCGCTTTTGCCCACATTGGGCGGTCAGACAGCCCTTAATGCGGCAATGAAGCTGAAGGAATCAGGCGTATTGGATGAATATAATATAAAAATCCTCGGTGCGGATTATGAGGTAATAAAAAAATCGGAGGACAGGAAATTTTTCAAACTTGCCATGCAGGAAATCGGACTTGATCTTCCGGAAAGCTGTTTGGCATATAATATGGCTGAGGCGGAAAAGGCAATGGCTGAAATAGGCTTGCCCCTTGTCGTAAGGCCAAGTTTTACTCTTGGCGGTACCGGAGGAGGGATTGCTACAACGAAAGAAGAATTTTTTAGAATAGCGGGTATGGGACTTGCCAGTAGCATGATAAGCGAGATCCTTGTGGAAGAATCCGTAATGGGCTGGAAAGAATATGAGCTTGAAGTGATGAGAGACATCAAGGACAATGTAGTTATAATCTGCTCTATTGAAAACCTGGATCCAATGGGCGTGCACACAGGGGATTCCATAACAGTTGCCCCCGCTCAGACATTAACAGACAAAGAATATCAGAAAATGAGGGACGCGGCTATTGCTATTATAAGAAAGATCGGCGTTGAGACGGGCGGATCAAACATACAGTTTGCGGTTAACCCCGAGACCGGCAGGATGGTGGTAGTTGAAATGAACCCCAGGGTTTCCAGGAGTTCGGCGCTGGCAAGCAAGGCCACCGGCTTTCCCATAGCGAAATTCGCCGCAAAGCTTGCTGTAGGCTATACGCTGGATGAAATAAAAAATGATATAACAAAAGTGACCCCGGCGTATTTTGAACCCGTAATAGATTATTGCGTTGTTAAGATCCCGAGGTTTACTTTTGAAAAATTCCCGGAAACGGAGGATTCTCTCGGCATATCAATGAAGTCTGTTGGGGAGACTATGGCGATAGGCAAGACGTTTAAAGAGGCGCTGCAGAAAGGTATCAGGGGCCTTGAGACGGGTCATAATGGGCTTGATAATAAGATAGACATGCCGGGAGGTGAAATAATCAAAAGGCTTAAAAACCCCAGTTCATCCAGGATCTTTTATATAAAATGCGCCATTCAAAAAGGGATATCCGTAGAAGATATCAACAGGCTTACGGGTATTGATCCGTGGTTTATAGAAAATATAAAACAGATAGCGGATTTTGAAAAAGACCTGCCGAAAGATATTAAATCTGTGAGCAGGGATCTCATGGTAAAGGCAAAAGAATACGGGTTTAGCGACAGACAGATCGCCGATATTATTTCCTGCGGCGAATCCGAGGTACGAAAATTAAGGAAAGATTTAGGTATTGAACCGGTATATAATCTTGTAGATACATGCGCCGCTGAATTTACAGCGCAAACGCCGTATTATTATTCTACATACGGCCTGGAATCGGAAACCCTGCCCGGGTCCAGAAAGAAGATAATGATCCTGGGCTCCGGTCCCAACCGCATAGGCCAGGGTATAGAATTTGATTATTGCTGCTGCCACGCATCATTTGCCTTAAGGGAATTAGGGTATGAAACTATAATGGTAAATTCCAATCCTGAAACAGTTTCAACGGATTACGATACTTCCGATAAACTTTACTTTGAGCCTCTTGCTTTTGAGGATGTATTAAATATCGCCGAGAGAGAAAAGCCGGATGGCGTTATAATTCAATTTGGGGGCCAAACACCCCTTAACCTGGCAAGACGACTTGAATCCTGCGGAGTAAACATTATTGGAACGCCGGTTGCATCAATTGACACTGCGGAAAACAGGGATAAATTTTCACGCCTTATTAAAAAACTTGGTTTAAAACAGCCTGAAAACGGCTCCGCATCGTCTTGCACCCAGGCCATATCTATAGCCAGAAAGATAGGGTATCCGGTACTTGTAAGACCGTCATATGTTTTAGGCGGGCGTTCCATGAAAATTGTGTTTGATGAAAGCGAACTCAAGGAATTTATGTATAATATAGAAGATATATCATGCGATAACCCTGTTTTAATAGATAGTTTTCTGGAAGACGCGCTTGAGGTTGATGTTGATTCTGTGTCTGATAAAGATACGACAATTATTGCCGGTATAATGGAACATATAGAAGAGGCGGGCATACACTCGGGAGATTCTGCCTGCGTCTTGCCTCCGCACACGTTAAACGATCATGTGATAGATAAAATAAAACAAGCCACTTATGAACTTGCCAGGGCCCTTAATGTGGTAGGGCTTATGAATACGCAATTTGCCGTGAAAAAAAACACCGTATTTATTCTTGAAGTGAACCCGAGGGCCTCAAGGACGGTGCCGTTTGTCAGCAAAGCGACAGGCGTGCCGCTTGCCCAAATAGCCGCGAAAGTAATGGTAGGCGAAAGGCTTGCCTGTCTCGGCATAAAAGAGCAAAAACAGAAAGGTTATTTTGCGGTAAAAGAATCTGTTCTTCCGTTTTCCCGTTTTTCAGGGGTTGATATCACGCTAGGTCCCGAAATGAAATCAACGGGTGAGGTTATGGGTATAGACCGAACATTTGGCATGGCTTTTTATAAGTCTCAAATAGCCGCCGGTTCCATGCTTCCAACAAAAGGAAATATTTTTATAAGCGTAAAAGACGACGACAAAAGAAGCATTGTTTTTATAGCTAAAAAACTATCGGATATGGGTTTTGGTATTTTTGCCACATCGGGTACTGCTAATGTCCTGGACTCCGGCGGTATTGAATCCCGGGTATTGCTAAAGGTTTCCCAGGGGAGGTCTGACATATTAGAGCTCATAAAAAAAGGTGATATATCCCTCATAATCAATACCCCTTCAGGCTTAAAGGGCCGTTCTGATATGAAACAGATACGACAGCTCGCCGTTGTAAATGACGTCCCCTGCATTACCACTATACAAGGCGCCAGGGCGGCTGTTAACGGTATAGAGTCTATAATAAACGAAAGCTTTGTCGTAAAGCCTATACAGGAATATACGAAGTAAAATTCCAATTCAGGCGCATTGCGGTAATCAAGGTATATTTAAAAGGAGACGCGAGATGGTAAAAGTACGGATTTATGTAACGTTAAAGAAACAAATAACAGACCCCCAGGGGGTGGCTATACAGCATGTGCTTGAATCACTGCATTTCAAGGGGGTAAAAAAAGTCATGACGGGTAAGATAATAACGTTAGAATTAGATGTAAAAGATAAAACGCGGGCAAAAGAGATAAGCGATAAGATGTGCAGGAAGATTTTAGCTAACTCTGTTACCGAAGATTATAAATTTGAAATAGAGGTTAAAAAAGAAAGGTCAAAATGAAATTTGGCATAGTGGTGTTTCCCGGCTCTAATTGCGATTACGATTGTTTTTACGCGGTGAAGAATATTCTTGGAGAAAAAGCAGAACATATCTGGCACAAGGAAGATGCAGTCGGTAATTATGATTGCCTGATATTGCCCGGGGGGTTTAGTTACGGGGACTATTTGAGGACAGGAGCCATAGCGAGATTTTCTCCCGTTATGAAGGGGATTTTAAGACATGCGAAGCGGGGGGGTCTTATTATAGGTATATGCAATGGTTTCCAGATATTGCTTGAAGCAGGCCTGCTGCCGGGGGCTATGATACGGAACAAGGATATACATTTTATATGTAAAAATGTATATATAAAAACGGAAAATAATAACAGTCCGTTTACTAACATGTGTGTGAAATCTCAAGTGCTTAATATACCAATAGCCCATAATGACGGTTGTTATTATATAGAAAAGGACGGCCTTAGCGAACTGGAAGAGAAGGGCCTGATCGCGTTCCGCTATTGTTCAAAATCCGGAGAAACAGACGAAGAGCATAATCCAAACGGTTCGGTGTATAATATCGCAGGCATTTTAAACAAGAGGGGCAATATATTGGGCATGATGCCGCATCCGGAACGCAGCGTGGAAAAGATGCTTGGTTGCGAAGACGGGCTTTATATATTCAAGTCAATATTGAATGATACGGGGATGCTGTCATGAAGATTAAGGAAGCATATAAAACTTTGGGTTTGAGTGACGGGGAATACGGCGAAATCTTAAAGCTGCTTGGAAGAGAGCCTTCTTTAACGGAGCTTGCCATGTTTTCGGTCCAATGGTCAGAACATTGCGGTTATACGCGCTCAAAAAATCTTCTTAAAAGATTGCCCAAAAAAGGAAAATACCAGATTTTAGTGGGCGAAGACGCCGGCGGCATTGTTGTTGATGATATTGCCATAATATTCAAGATGGAAAGTCATAATCATCCCTCTTATATAGAACCGAAACAGGGAGCGGCGACGGGAATCGGCGGGATAATACGAGATATATTTACCTCGGGGGCAAGACCCATAGCGAGTCTGAATTCCCTGCGCTTTGGACCTCTTGCAAGACCGTATAACAGGTATCTTCTGAAGGGTGTCGTAGACGGCATTCAGTTTTACGGCAACTGCCTGGGGGTGCCTACAATAGGCGGTGAAATATATTTTGATGAAAGTTATAACGGTAACTGCCTGGTTAATGCAATGAGTATAGGTATAGCAAAAAGAAAAAACCTTATAAGAGCGAAAGCCTATGGCACCGGCAACGCAATAATATATGCGGGTGCTGGTACCGGAAGAGACGGGATCGGAGGGTGCAGCGTATTGGCGTCAAAAGAGTTTTGTCATGACGAGGAACACAGACCCGCAGTTCAGATAGGCGATCCTTTTACTGAAAAATGTCTTATAGAAGCGACCCTTGAAGCGTTAAGAACAGGGTTTATCGTGGGCCTTAAAGACATGGGCGCTGCTGGTCTTACCTGCTGCACAAGCGAAATGGCGTCTTCGGGCGGTTCGGGCATGGAAATTGATTTGTCAAAAGTTCCGAGAAAAGAACCCGGTATGCAGCCGTGGGAAACCATGATGTCGGAATCACAGGAAAGAATACTTCTATGCGTTAAGAAAGGGAAGGAAAAAAGCATAAAAGATATATTTCATAAATGGGGGCTGTCAGCCGAAGTTATCGGCAGGGTTACCGGTAATAAGAACGTTCTGATAAAAGAAAATGGGAAAACGGCGGCCGACTTAAATGCTTGTTATTTAACAAATGGTCCGGCATATGATATGTCCTATAAAGCGCCATCCGGTATCAAGGCCATGAGGATATTGCGTATAAAGGACATAACGCTACCGGCAGATTACAATAAAACACTAACTGATATTTTGAGTTCGCACTCCATATGCAGTAAAAAATGGGTATACAGGCAATATGACTATATGGTCCAGACGAATACAATGGTGGTCCCCGGTTCCGACGCGGCGGTCATACGGTTAAAGGGGACGAACAAGGCCATAGCGGCAACTACGGACTGCAACAGCCGCTACTGTTATGTGAATCCATATAAAGGCGCGCAGATAGCCGTAGCGGAGGCAGCCAGAAACCTCGCGTGTTCAGGCGCCCGGCCTGCGGCGGTGACAGATTGCCTTAATTTCGGTAACCCTGAAAAGCCGGAGGCCTTCTGGTATTTTAAAAATTGCATGGAAGGTATCATAAAAGCCTGTGAATTTTTTAAACTACCTGTAGTAAGCGGAAATGTTTCTTTTTACAATGAAAGCCCGCAGGGGGCGATATATCCTACCCCCGCCATAGGCATGATCGGTATCGTGGAAGACATAAGATCTGTTTGCACACAGGCTTTTAAAGATGAAGGCGATATTGTGATACAATTAGGGCTGACCAAAGAGGAGCTGGGCGCGAGCGAATATCTGAAAGTAACAAAAGGTATTGTTGCCGGAGATGCGCCCTGTATTGACCTGGCCGCGGAACAGGCCGTCAGAGATTGCGCATATAGCGTAATAGAGAAAGGTTTTATAAAATCAGCGCATGATTGTTCTGAAGGCGGTCTTGGAGTATGCTTAGCGGAAAGTTGTATATCAGATGGTGAAAATATGATAGGGGCGGTTATAAACGGCATTGATTTTGCCATAAGAGAAGATTGCGCCTTGTTTGGCGAATCGCAGTCAAGGATAATTTTGTCTTGCCGTGAAGATAAAGTAAGCAGTGTAAAGGAATCAGCGCATCGGCGAGGCGTCTTCTCCCGTGTAATAGGGCGGGTCGGGGGAGACAGGTTAAAGATATCCAATTCGGGGAAGGATCTGGTGGATGTTGACATAAAAAGTATTTATAAAACATGGGCCTTTTCTCTTGAGAAGGCATTACGGTAAAAAAGCGGATCTACCATGACAAAATTTATATTTGTGACAGGAGGAGTTGTTTCAAGTCTGGGCAAAGGCATAGCGGCCGCCTCTATCGGCAAGCTTCTTGAGTCCGCGGGTTTAAAAGTCACTCTTGTAAAATGCGATCCTTATATTAACGTTGATCCCGGCACAATGAATCCTTTTCAGCATGGCGAGGTTTATGTGACTGATGATGGCGCGGAGACGGATCTAGATCTCGGGCACTATGAACGTTTTACGAACGCGAATATAACAAAAGCCAATAATATAACAACAGGCAAGGTATATTATTCCGTGATTCAAAAAGAAAGAAAGGGTGACTATCTGGGGCAGACTGTCCAGATAATACCGCA
The DNA here is from genome assembly GCA_028716165.1 of Candidatus Omnitrophota bacterium. Classification (NCBI taxonomy): domain Bacteria; kingdom Pseudomonadati; phylum Candidatus Omnitrophota; species Candidatus Omnitrophota bacterium. Next base: position 40,447 of record JAQUQI010000008.1, on the reverse strand, counting down.
TATAACCGATGAGATAATAAACAGGATCAAGCGTGTTGCGCGCTTTAAAAACCCGGATGTTGTAATAGTGGAGATAGGAGGCACCGTAGGCGATATAGAAAGCCAGCCGTTTTTGGAAGCGATTAGACAGCTTAAGCTTGAGGTGGGAAGAGAACGGGCAATAAATGTGCACGTTACCCTCGTGCCTTTTATCAAAGCCGCGGGAGAAGTCAAGACCAAGCCTACGCAGCATAGTGTGGGCACATTGAGGGAAATAGGCATACTCCCCGATATAATACTGTGCCGCACTGAAAGTCATTTGAGCCGGCAGACTAAAGACAAGATAGCACTTTTTTGCAATGTAGATAAAGATGCCGTTATTTCCGCGGTGGATCTGGATACCATATATGAAGTCCCGTTAAGCCTGCAAGACCAGGGCCTTGACAAACTTATAATTCAATTTCTAAAATTAAAGGTGCGCAGAAAGAAACTAATTGAATGGCGGCGGCTTGTGGTAGAAAAGATAAAATCGCCCGGCAGAAGTGTTAACATAGCTGTAGTGGGTAAATATATTTCGCTTCAGGATGCGTATAAATCTATATACGAAGCATTATTGCACGCAGCCATTGCCAATGATGCAAGGCTTTGCGTTACGCGCGTTGATTCGGAAGAGATTGAGTCAAGAGGCGCTGTTTCTTTGCTTGGAAATTCGGACGGAATTCTTGTGCCGGGTGGGTTTGGTCAAAGGGGTATTGAGGGTAAGATATCAGCTATAAGGTACGCCAGAGAAAACAATGTTCCTTTCTTGGGAATATGTCTTGGGATGCAGATGGCTGTGGTTGAATATGCCAGAAATGTTTGCGGACTAAAAGGCGCAAATTCAACCGAGTTTGACAAAAAAACAAAATATCCCGTAGTATGCATATTAAAAGAACAAAAATCCTTGAAGAATAAAGGCGCTACGATGAGGCTGGGACGGTATCTATGCAGGTTGACCGGAGCAGGCATTAGCAAAAGATTATATAAAAAGTTAATCATATCCGAGCGCCACAGACATAGATATGAGTTAAACAACCGGTATAAAAAAATTCTTAAGAAACATGGCCTATTGATAGCAGGTATATGTGTTAAACACACCCTAACGGAGATAATAGAGATCAAAAATCATCCATGGTATATCGCCTGCCAATTCCATCCCGAATTTAAGTCCAAGCCGGATAGGCCGCATCCGTTATTCCGGGGTTTTATTGAGGCGTCTCTTTTTCGCAGAACAAATAGCGGTATGCATAGACGCTCCTGCCAAAAATAAATATCCCGTTTCAACTGCCGGTCCAGGATGTTTCCAGGGTAAAACGATAGCCGCGATTTGTTTCCAATATGTTCACATATTCTTCACATTCGCCGTATAAAATAAAATTGATTTAGATGCTTGTAAGCGGTATTATATAAATAATCATGACACGGGAGGTGAGATGGCCCCAAATATAATGATTGTTGAAGATGACAAAAATATACTCAAGCTTTTAAGGTATAACCTGGAAAAAGCGGGTTTTACGTGTTTTACCACTATTACGGGAGAAGGGGCTTTTGATATTTTAGACGCCCAGTCTATAGACCTGATAGTTCTTGATATAATGCTCCCCACCATAGATGGATTTGAGGTTTGTAAGAGGATAAAAAAAGATGACAGTTATTCTCATATACCCGTTATTATGCTTACCGCCAAGGGCGAAGAGGTTGACAAAATAGTCGGCTTTGAGCTTGGGGCCGATGATTATGTAGTCAAGCCTTTCAGCCCCAGAGAGTTGATTTTGCGGATAAAGGCCATAATGAGGCGTAATATGCCCAAAGAAAGTTATCGCGATATACTTTCAGCCGGCGGGTTAAAAATTGATATTCCGCGTCATCAGGTAACTTATGATGATAAACAGATAGAGCTTGCGCTTATGGAATTTAAATTATTATCCGTTCTTATAGAAAGAAAGGGGCGTGTGCAGTCAAGAGATGTTTTGTTAGAGGATGTGTGGGGTATTGCGGCCGATGTCACCACGCGCACGGTTGACACCCATATCAAAAGGTTGAGGCAGCGTTTAGGCAAAGCAGGCAGGCAGATAGATACAATAAGAGGGGTCGGTTACAGATTCCGGGAAGATTAAGGCCTTGAGAATAGGGATAACGCATAAGATAGCTTTTGTTTTTATTTCCGCCGCGGCAGTGGTATTTTTGGCCGTGTTTTTTTATTTTAATTACATCCTAACGGATTACGTATATCAGCGCATACGGGAAAACCTTTCGCGGCAATTACGCTTGTCCGCTTTGCTGCTTGAGAAAACCGAAAGAGCGTTCTGCAATTCGTATTCCATGGATATCGCCGCTGATGTTATAGGAAAGGAGCTGGGTGTCAGGGTGACTGTTATTGCTCTGGATGGAAAGGTTTTTGGAGACAGCGGTCTTGATATCCGGCAATTGCAGAGTATTGATAATCATCTTGACAGGCCGGAGATAATAGAGGCATTGTCCAAGGGTATTGGACGGGCCGAAAGATTTAGCTCCACGCTGGAATCCGATATATTATATATGGCGAAAATATTTGGCGCCAACAAGCCTTGCGGCATTATCAGGCTTGCCGTTCCTTTATCCGATATAAGAGTAATATCCAATCGTCTTAAAAATGCTCTTGCCCTGGCTCTTATCATAGCTTTCGTGATTTCTATGATTTTGTTTTTTATCGTGTCTACATGTATTGCCAGGCCCTTGAGAGAAATATCGCTGACAGCCAAAAACATTGCCCTTGGTGATTTTTCAAAACGGCCGTCCGTCACTTCGGATGATGAGGTTGGGGCCTTGGCCGAAGCCATACGTTTTATGTCGGATGAGATCAAATCAAAAATAGAGGAGGTAAATGCCAACAAAGCGCGCCTTGAGGCGGTTCTTCTTAGTATGTTTGAAGGTGTTATGGTAATAGACAACTCGGCCAATATTGTTCTTATTAATAGAGCGTTAAAAGAATTACTGCAGGTTGATCGCGATTTATCGGGAAAGGCCACAATTGAAATCATAAGAAATGCCGATATTCAGGATATCGTTGACGCGGTATTAAAACATGCTTCAGGTGTTCTGACAAAGGAGATATTGGTTTTAGCGCCCGTTGAAAAAAATCTTATAGTGCATGCCGCGCCAGTTATAAGGGAGGGTAGAAATGAAGCGGTGGTGCTTGTTTTTCACGATATAACCGATCTAAAGCGGCTTGAATCAATAAGAAAGGATTTTGTCGCTAACGTATCTCATGAACTGCGGACGCCCGTTTCAAATATACAAGGTTACGCGGAAACGCTTCTACGCGGAGCCATAGATGATAAAGAGCATGCCAAAGATTTTCTGGGCATAATACATTCCGATGCCCAACGCCTATCATCGCTTATCAATGACCTTTTGGATTTGGCAAAGATGGAATCAGGTAAGCTGACATTGGAACTGAAATATAATGATTTAACTGAAATCATAGAAACGGTGGTGCCTAAACTGGCAAAGTCTGTTAACGGGAAAAATATCAATCTTGATATTCATATCGCAGATTCCGCGAAAACGATCTTTTGCGATAGGAATAAAATCGCGCAGGTATTATTTAATTTAATTGAAAACGCGGTTAAATATACCCGGCCCGGCGGTACGATAACAATAAGGGTTTTGGAGGAAAAAGGCTTTATCAGGGTTGATGTTTCTGATACTGGTATTGGTATTCCGGCAGAACATTTATCAAGAATATTTGAGCGGTTTTACCGTGTTGATAAAGCTCGTTCAAGGGAATTGGGAGGCACTGGTTTGGGGCTTGCGATAGTTAAACATATAGTGCAGTCCCATTCCGGAGAGGTTTGGGTTAAAAGCGCGCCCGGCAAAGGTTCTGTTTTTAGTTTCACGCTTCCGATAAAATAATACCGGATTAGCACCACGGCTTTTTAAAAATAGCACGTCCCGCAAGACTAAAGCGGGGCGTATTTTTTTGTGTTCACAAAAATTTTACACACCCGCAATACCGCAGTCACAACTCAATCATAAAATACAAGCGAAAGAAGGATGGGGCGATGGATGCATTATCAATTGCGGGAATAGTATTTTTATCGGTCGGTATGGGGTACGCATATTCCGCGATATGTAAAAAAATATCTGATGGAATGATAAAGATTATTACCGGAAAGGGGGTTGAGAAATGGCCTTGCCTTCGGTTTGGTTTTAGACCTGTTGGCGTAAAATAAAAATGGGCGGAATTTATGGTAAAACTAAAAGAGGCATTAAAGAGAAAGGAGTGATCAGAAGATGAAGAAAAATAGGTTAGCGTACGTATTAATTGTGATAATATCGGTGTGCCTGGCGCATTTTTCAGCAGGTATTTTGGCCTACGCGTCAGAGATAGATATACTTGTGAGCAGGCTTGTTGAAAAAGGGGTATTGACTGCCGGCGAAGCGCAGCAAGTATTGAACGAAACAAAGCAGGAAGCAAAACTACAACTTGCCAAAGGCGAATCGGAGTCTGTGCCGAAGTGGGTACAGAATATAAAAGTTAAAGGGGATTTGAGGACCAGGTATCAGTGGCAAAAACAGGAAACAGGAACATCTGCAAAAGCCAATGACAGGAACCGGTTCAGGATACGTGCCAGGATAGGCATGGACGCGAAAGTAAATGACAAAGTCAATGTGGCTTCCGGTCTTGCAACCGGCGGGACCGATCCGCGCTCTACAAATCAGACCCTTGATAATTTTTTTGAAACACCGGATATCAGACTTGAATATGCTTATGTCTTATATGTTCCGTTCAACCAAACGGTGTTTTCCGCAGGCAAAATTCAGAACCCGTTATGGAGACCGTCGGGTTTGCTGTGGGACAGCGATATATTTCCTAATGGGATAAGTATGGATTTGGCGTGGGACATAAGGCCTGAATTCAGCACATTTCTTAATACCGGGTTTTTTGTGCTTGACGAATCATCAGGGTATAATGCGGACCCTGTTATGTGGGCTGTGCAGCCTGGTTTTAGGTGGGGCCTTACCGAGAAGTTGGACATCAAAGGGGCGTTTAATTATTATGGTTTTAACGGTCTAAAAGGAAAAGCAGGAGAGAACCGCTCAAATCCTGCTACAAACACCACGGATACCGGTGGTAGATATGTATATAAGTATGATTCAATCGGCGCGAGCGCTGAATTAGGCTTTAAAAAACCATTTGACTACAATGGTTTTTTTGAGAATCTTGCTTATATGGGTATTTTTGGAGATTTTATATATAATTCCGATCCGTCAAATGACCGCCACGGTTGGTTGATAGGAGCGAAGATCGGGCATGCGGGGGTAAAGGAACCGGGGCAATGGCAAGGGGTCTATAATTTTAGAAAATTGCAGAAAGATGCCTGGCTTGATATTTTCCCCGATTCGGATTTTTATGGAGGCGCTACCGATGTAAAAGGGCATGAAATAAAATTCCATTACGGGTTGATGAAGAACGTAAATTTTACAGCGGGATATTTTCACTCTGAAAGGTTATCAGGCGGTAAACGTAAAGAAAACTTATTTCAGGCCGATTTGGTGTTTAAATTTTAGGCAGTTAAAGAGTTTTCATTTTTGTCACACAATTGTTACATCAGGATGGTAAAAAATATTACAGGAGGGAATATATGAATAAGATAATTGTGGCAATCGCATTGACAGCCTGCGCATTCCTGAAGGCTGATGTTTATGCTTCCGGCAGCAATATCACAATGAAAGGGTCTACAACTGTTTTTCCGATATCGCAAAAAACATCCGAGACATTCATGCAAAAAAACCCGGATATTAATATATCTGTCCAGGGCGGCGGCTCAAGCGTCGGCATAGCCAGTATTATAGACGGCACTGCCGATATCGGGCAGTCTTCAAGGCCGATAAAGACAGGCGAGATAGAAAAGGCGGTTGCCAGAAGCATAGAACCGGTTGTGCATGTGATAGCGATGGACGGGATTGCCGTTATAACCAATGCTTCCAACGCTATAAACGATATTACCACGGATCAAATAAAAGATATATATACGGGGAAATTGTCTAACTGGCAGTCCGTGGGCGTTGCCGGAGGAAAGATTATTGTCGTATCTCGCGACAGTTCAAGCGGGACATACGAGGCGTTTTCTTCTAAGGTGCTGGCAGGCGCCAGGACAAGGCCGGATTCCTTGTTACAAGCATCTAATCAGGCAGTGATGCAGACTGTTTCAACGACCCCGGGCGCTATAGGTTATGTCGGGCTTGGTTATATATCAGATAAAGTAAAGGCATTGAAGGTGAACGGCGTAGAATGTAGCAAAAAAAATGTGTTAACCGAGAAATATCCGATATCAAGACCGCTTTTTATGTATACAAACGGCAAGCCGAAAGGACCCGTAAAAGAGTATATTGATTTCGTTTTGAGCGACGAAGGCCAATCTATAATTGAAGGACTCGGCTTTGTGCGGCTGGATAAATGAAAACCTGTTTTTTCCATATATATAATTTGCGGAATGCCGGAAATGTTATTTCGGATATCCGCTTGCGTGTCTTAACCATCAGACGGCGATAAACGATGAAATTCAGACAATTAAAGGAAGGCATATATAAAACGGTATTCGCGGCGCTTGCGTACGCATCATTATTATTTTTAGTTGGTATTACCGTGGTCCTTTTTAAGGAAGGCCTGCCCGTATTCCGGCACGTTTCTGCCGTTGATTTTGTTTTTGGAAAATACTGGTATCCTACGTATGAGCCCCCTGATTTTGGAATATTGCCGCTTATTCTTGCCTCTGTATGGGTCACTGTCGGCGCGCTTTTTATATGCGTACCTTTAGGCATAGGCAGCGCTCTTTACATATATGAACTTGCTACGCCCGCGCAAAAATCGGCGCTCAAACCGGCAATAGAGCTGTTAGCAGGCATACCTTCAATCGTGTATGGTTTTTTTGGTATGACGATTGTGGCGCCTTTTCTGCAAAATGTCTTTAATCTGCCGGTAGGTTTATGCGCCTTTACCGGGAGCCTGGTTTTGGGGATTATGGCTACGCCCACGGTTTGCAGTATAGCCGAAGATGCTTTAAATTATGTACCGAGAAGTTTTAGAGAAGCGTCCTTTGCCCTGGGGGCTAATAGGTGGCAGACGCTTATAAGGGTTATTATTCCGGCGGCGGGGTCAGGCATATCAACAGCCGTTATATTGGGAATAAGCAGGGCCGCGGGCGAAACCATGACAGTTCTTATGGTAACAGGCGGCGCCGCTGTTATTCCAATGACGTTTTTTCAGCCTGTAAGGCCCATGACGTCAACTATTGCCGCTGAAATGGGTGAGGCAGTAATAGGCAGCGGACATTATCACGCGTTGTTTGCTATTGGTATCATATTGTTTTTGATGACACTTGTTTTTAATACGGCTGCCGAGATAATCAGCAGAAGGTTCAGGATTAGATTGGGGCTTGGCAGATGAACAAGAAGATAAGCCAAAAACTGGGATTCGCCTTTCTGATGGCTTCAATACTTGTTACGATTTTTTTCCTTGGAAGCGTTGTTTACTTTATTTCAATAAGAGGCTGCGGCGCTATATCTTGGGAGTTCCTTACTCAACTTCCGAGAGACGGTATGACAAAAGGCGGCATTGCCCCCGCGATTATAGGTACTGTCTATCTTACTTCCGGGGCAGTCTTATTTGCTTTCCCGCTTGGTATTGCCTGCGCCGTGTATCTTTGCGAATATAGCCCGAAAAATGTTACGGTCAATATTATAAGGGCAAGCATCAATAATCTTGCCGGGGTGCCGTCCGTGGTGTTTGGGCTCTTTGGCCTGGCCGTATTTGTCAAGTTTTTTGGTTTCGGCGTTTCAATACTTTCCGGCAGCCTGACATTGGCCATGATGATACTTCCGGGAATTATCTCAACGGCCCAGGAATCGTTATTCGCGGTACCCCAGTCTTTAAGGGAAGCGTCCCTTGCCCTTGGGGCGTCGCATTGGCAGACCGTTAAGAAGATTATTATTCCCACGGCCTTACCTGGTATGCTGACAGGAGTGATACTAAGCGTAGGCAGGGCTGCCGGTGAGACGGCACCTATCCTTTTTACTGCCGCAACTTTTTATACACGTTTGTATCCCAGGAGTATTTTTTCAGAGGTTATGGCCCTGCCCTACCACATATACGCGCTCATGACAGAAGGGACAAACCCCGTTGAGCAGGCAAGGATAGCTTATGGGTGCGCCTTCATACTTTTGATCTTTGTTCTGGCGATATCGGCAGTAGCTATAATTATCAGACAAAGGCAGAGAGGTGTTTATGTTTCATGATAATGGTATTAGATTTGAGGGCGTGAATTTTTTTTATGGCAAATCACACGCCTTGAAGGATATAAGCATGCGGGCGCCGCATAACCGCGTAACATCTATTATCGGACCTTCGGGCTGCGGTAAATCAACATTTATCCGTCTGATAAATAGGATGAATGATTTGATGCCTAACGGCACTTTTAAAGGTAGCATAACGATAGACGGAAAAGATATCTACGGCCCGGGGATAGATGTGGTGGATATAAGGCGTATGGTCGGCATGGTATTCCAAAAGCCCAACCCTTTTCCAAAAAGTATTTTTGATAATATAAGTTACGGACTGAAAATAAACGGTATCCGGGACAGGGATTATATTGAATCAAAGGTTGAGCTCGCGTTAAAAAAGGCGGCGCTTTGGGAAGAGGTCAAAGACAGACTCAAAGACAGCGCTTTAAGCCTGTCCGGCGGCCAGCAGCAGAGGCTGTGTATTGCCAGATGCATGGTTGTTGAGCCGCGTGTTATATTGTTTGACGAACCTTGTGCCAGCCTTGACCCCATTTCAACGTCAAAGATAGAAGAACTTATCCTTGAATTAAAGGAAAACTATACTATTATAATAGTGACGCATAATATGCAGCAGGCCGCGCGCGTTTCCGATTTTACAGCGTTTTTTTATCTGGGCAGGTTAATAGAATGTGACATGACAAAAATATTGTTTACAAAACCGTCCAACAAACTTACGGAAGATTATATAACAGGCAGGTTTGGGTAGGCAAAGAGAGGGTAATAAAAATGTCAAAACATTTTGACGACGAACTTAAAATACTTAATAATGAATTGCTGAAAATGGCCGCTTTGACCGAAGAGGCTATTTTCAAATCAATACAGGCGCTCAAGGCCCAGAGCGAAGATACGGCGAAGGCGGTGATTAGCAGCGATAAGCAGATAGACAAATTGGAGCTTATTATTGAAGAAAGGTCCATAGCTTTGCTTGCCCTGCGTCAGCCCATGGCCTCTGACTTGCGTTTTATCACGACAGGTATGAAGATAAACGCCGAACTTGAACGTATCGCGGATCTCGCGGTCAATATATGCCAAAGGGTATTGGAGATATACGACAAGCCGCCGCTTAAGCCTCTTGTTGATATTCCGAGGCTTTCTGATATAGCACGGAAAATGGTAAGAGAGGCAATAGACGCTTTTGTACAGAGGAATGAACAGCTTGCCAAAAGCGTGATCCTGCTTGACCCCGAAGCCGATACCATAAGAAACGTTATATACCGCGAAATAATTGATGATTACATAACAAAGGACGCTTTGTGCGCCCCTCGCGCGATACCTCTTATTCTTATATCCCGTCACCTTGAAAGGATATGTGATCACGCGACGTATATAGCCGAAGATGTAATATATATGGTAAAGGCGAAAACGGTAAAGCACAATCCCATGGCTTTAAAAAACGGTCAGCAATAGCCGGTAAGCCATGACAAAAACATAGCGGTTGCCGGTCAAGACATTTTTATATAAAAACGATTTTTGCCGTCAAAATCGTAACAATAGAAATTGTACCGGTAATGGGGGGGATTTGCCGCTGTTTTGCTACCCCCGGAGCCGGTATCCGGATTTTATAAAGATCCCGATGTTTGGGTATCGCGCTTAGATTTATTACGAGTTTACATCTTGCCTTGGCAGCCGCTTAATACCCGCTGGATATCTCCGCCGATATTTCTTGCTATTTAGCCCGCGTGTTATATAATAAATATTAGCTGGTATGCCGTGTTTACGCAGAGCCTTGAGATACCCAAAACCAGAACGCCTGTTGTTTTTGATCTTCGTAAGTAGCAACTATTTTTAATTTTTTCGTAAAAGCCGTTTTTTGGCAAAAATATCTAAAAAGATTAATACCGGTTAATGTTTCATGAAATATCATGTTGTACCAAAATTTTTCGTATTGATAATTATTGCTGTTGCGGCAATATTTTTGGCGCAATGGATATACACCCAAAACGAAGCTCGTTTTTTCAAGGTGTTTACCCAACGCCTGACGGCGGATTCGCGGGTCGCTGAAGTAACAGTTTGCGACGTCAAAACCGTTACCGGCTTGTCAAAACCTCGCGTTACCATACGGTTTGTAGAATACGACACAAACCTAAAACCCCTTGACCCAAAATACTTTACATTTTCAAATGACCTGATACAATTTCAATCGCTTGTAGTAAGATTTAGCGATTCTTATGTTAAAAAAGCAGACCCGCTTAGAGGAAAGAGCATCTATCTTTTTATGAAAGTGTTTACTCTTACAGATACCGGTGCCGAGGTATTTAACATTACCGGAGTTAATGATATCCCTTCCGGTTATAGGATTGAAGGCCTGTCCCGGGGTTTTCAGGAAAAGGTGTGGAAGAGATTTTGGGAATACGCTCTTGATCCGGCCAAATCTCAAGCCATGGGCATTAAAAACGCTCAAATTGAGGCCCCTGGGACAAGATTTGTCCCGGGCATGGTCTACACAATCAAAATAGAACATGACGGTGGGCTGCGTATTGACGCGGACAAACCGTCATCAGCACGTAGGACTAGTTGATTAACATGCCGCATAATAAGCGGCAAGGAGAGGAAAATGCGCGGCAAGGTGTCTGTGTATGTTTTGGCAGGTTTTGTTGTGTTTTTGTTATGCGTATTTGTTTTTTACCGTATAAACGGTTTGTCTGCTCAAAGGAAGGCTTTGATAGAAGAAGAACAGGTTATAGGTGCTGTTGACAAATATAATATTTTTGTGGAGAATATCCAATTTCTTTTAAGAGGGGCAAATCTTGACCCTGGTTCTGAAAACGGTATTTTAGACGCGCAAACACGCAAAGCGGTAAAAAGGTTCCAGTCCAAGCACGGGCTTTGCCCTAACGGCATCGTGGATCTGGGCACTTGGCGCGCTTTGGAGATAGAACAAGAAAAACTGCGCTCCCAGATTATCACGGATACCGCTGCCGCGGCGTCAGGGACCTTGCCGGAAAACGAAAAAAAAGAGGAATTGGCCGTTACGACGGAGGCAGAGACCAAAACTGATAAACCGGTGGTTTACGGAAACAGAAACAAGCAGATACAGATCGCCTTGAGAAAAGCGGGTTTCTATGAAGGCAATATTGACGGCAAGATAGGTCCGCAGAGCAAGGCGGCGATCAGACTGTTTCAGAATTCCAAAGGCTTAAAGGTTGACGGTATAGCAGGCGATAAAACTATGGCGGAGCTGGAAAAATACCTAAATTGACCGGTTAGCGCTATTATTTTTTTACCGCATTATGGACTGTAAAGGCGGAACACTATGTTGAGTTTTTTTGTTATTATCGGGCTTGCTATCGGCATATCATTTGTGTGCTCGGTGGTTGAAGCCTGCCTGTTGAGTTTGTCCCTTGCCGATATTGCCAGAATATCCGATAAGAAGCCAATGGCGGCGAAAATATGGAAAGGGTTTAAAGAAAAGGTCCAGGGGCCCATAGCTGTTATACTTATTATTAATACCCTGTCCCACACAATAGGAGCGTCTTTATTTGGCGCCAAATTCAGCCAGCTTTTCGGGCCCAAATGGATCATGCTGTATTCGCTTGTATTTTCATTCGCCATGATACAGTGGTCGGAAATACTGCCCAAGACCCTGGGGGTCAGATACAATACAAAGATAGCCGTGATGACTGCCCTGCCTTTAAGATATTTGATATATGCGTTTACTCCGCTTGTCCGGATGGTCCAATGGTTAAACCGACCTTTTGAATCACCGGCTGTCAAAGGTGCCCGGATGAACGCAACGGAAGATATTTCCGTGCTTGCCAGGTTTGCCGCTTTTAATAACATGATAAGCAAGGACCAGGAAAGAATATTGTCGCAGACTTTAAGGTTATCGGGCATGAAGGTAAAAGACGTTGTGATTTCTAAAGAAGAGATCAAGTATTTGTCAACCGATATGACATTGACGCAGGCGCTTATTGAGGCCCATGTGCACCACCATACGCGCTTACCTCTTATCAACGGCAATGATATCAACAATGTGATAGGCTATATAAATTTTAAGGATATTGTCAGCGCTTTGCAATTTAATCCGAAAGACCCTTCAATAAAAAGCATCGTCAGGCCTGTTATGGAAATAGGCGATGACGAACCGATATCCGTTTTGCTTAACAGGCTGATAAAGGGTTACCAGCACATAGCAATAGTCAGAAATCGTAAGAATGAAGTAGCCGGCCTCGTCACTCTGGAAGATGTTATGGAACTGATAATGGGTGATATGCAGGATGAATACGATGTCCTGCCCGCGTATTTTTACCAGATAGCGGGTAACAGGTTTTTGGCCGGAGGAGGCTTGAAATTACGAATGCTTAAAGAGTCAACTGGTTTGGATGTCCCGGATATGGATATTACGGTAAACGAGTGGCTCTTGGAGCTTTTTGGCAGTATGCCTAAGGTTGAGGACAGATTAAAGTATAAAGACAGCACGTTTATCACCAGGAAAATTTGCAGGTCAAGAGTACATGAGGTTATTGTTGAGACAGGCGCAAAGCAAGCCGAATAGGCTGTCTGTCCGGTAAGGATAATTTTTAAAATGATGTCCATTAATACTGTTTTATTATGGGTTGCCGCGTTGATATTTGTGAGCGTTGTCTCAAGCAAGCTCTCCGACAAATTTTCCATACCCGTATTGTTGCTATTTTTAGGCGTAGGCATGCTTGCGGGTTCGGAAGGAGTGGGCGGGGTTGGTTTTGGCAATGCCCGCATAGCCGAGTCCGCCGGTCTTGTCGCGCTTGTTTTCATAATTTTTGCGGGAGGATTTGACACCAAATGGTCGGATATCAAGCCTATAATCAAGCCCGGTATGGTGTTGTCAACGGCCGGGGTTTTAATCACCGCCTTGCTTACGGGTTTGTTTGCCATGCGCATACTGAAGTTTTCTTTCCTTGAGGCCATGCTTATTGGTTCTATCGTATCATCAACCGATGCCGCGGCCGTGTTTGGCGTCCTTAGGTCAAAACGCATAAGGCTTAAAGAACCCTTAAAGCCTTTACTTGAATTTGAATCGGGCAGCAATGACCCTATGGCCATATTTTTGACGGTATGTTTTATCAGCCTATTAACCGCCAAAGATATGAGCCCTTATATTTTTATCCCAAGATTTGTATTAAATATGGGTGTCGGGGCATTGAGCGGTATCTTTGTGTCAAAATTTATTATCTATCTCATCAAACGTTTAAAGCTGGGATATGAAGGTCTTTACCCGGTTATCCTGGTGTCATTGGTTCTTTTAACGTATTCGGTTACGATATTTTTAAAAGGCAGCGGTTTTCTCGCGGTATATATACTCGGCCTGATGCTGTCTAAGTCGGAGTTCCCAAATAAAAAGATGATGATGAAATTCCACGATGGGTTGGCATGGCTTATGCAAATCGTAATGTTTGTCATGCTGGGCCTGCTCGTTTATCCCTCGCATATTGTGCCGCTGATAGGTTCCGGTCTATTGCTTACACTGCTCTTGATGGTCATCGCGCGGCCTGTAAGCGTGTTTTTATGTTTATGGCCTTTTAAAATGAGTTTGAGAGAAAAGATTATGGTATCATGGGTCGGATTAAGAGGTTCTGTGCCGATTATATTGGCTACGATGCCTTTTGTTTCCGGTATCGGCAGGGCTGACACCATTTTTAATGTTGTATTTTTTGTGGTCTTTGCTTCAGTGCTTATACAGGGCACATCCGTGCCTTTCGTATCAAGGGCATTGCAATTGTGTGAACCTGCGTATAAAAAAATAAATTACCCTATAGAATTTGAAAAAACAGATTCAATTGATGCCGATCTTGCCGACGTAATAGTTCCTTATGGTTCAGGCGCTGTGGGAAAAAAGATAGGCGATTTGAGCATTCCAAATGACCTGCTGGTCATGCTTGTCTCCCGTGACGGTAAATTTATCATACCAAAGGGGTCTACGGTACTTGAGGGGGGAGACGTTATTTTAGCGCTTGCCAATAAGCGCGATTTGGCATTGTTAAACGATATGTTGTCTTAACACCGTAAGGTTTCCCGAGGTCAAAAAGCCGGTTCTTTGTCTAATTGGCTGGCCGGTGTGTTTTATGAGTTTATTTCCGCGTAGAGCTTGGTTATTGGCAATTATCGCAAGCCTTGCCTAAAACACCTTATCTTTTATATTGTCAAAAATGCCGGGATTAAAACCCCGCTCGCAATAATATCGGACAAAAATTTTTGGGAATAAATGCGCAATTATAACGTCTAATACCCGAGAGACGACATGAAAGAAGACAGCCTCTATATAGATCGTTTTTTATCAGGCGATATTACTGGGTTTGAGATGCTTGTGCGAAAATACCAGGATAGAGCATTAAATATTATTTATTCGCTTATTGGCCGCGATGGAGAAAGCGAAGACATTATGCAGGAGGCTTTTTTAAGGGTGTATCACAATCTAAAAGGGTTTAATAGGAACAGTAGTTTTTCAACGTGGTTTTACCGTATAATTGTTAATCTTACCTATGATTTCTTAAGGAAAAGACGAAACGCTATTCAGGATGAGAATTCAATTAAGGAAAGCGTATCAGGGCAGGCCGATCCGAGGAAGGCCTTGTCTTTAAAGGAGGAAGGATTAATAGTCAGCAAGGCTTTGGAGGATGTCCCGGTCAAATTCAGGGCCGCATTGGTGCTCAAGGATATTGAGGGCCTAAGCTATAAAGACATATCAAGGATATTGTGCTGCAGTATAGGCACAGTGGAATCCAGGATATACAGGGCAAGGCAGTGCCTTAAAAAGGTATTAGGCAGATTAGGAGGTGAGGCTGTATGAAAGATTGCGCGCGCGTGAAAAGACTTTTGTCCCGATTCATTGATGAAGAAGCCGATTCTTCAGACGTTGCTTTTGTAAACAGCCACATAGAGACCTGTCTTGATTGCCGCCATGAATTAAAAAGGCTTTTATCCGCGAAAGATTTTATATCAAAGGCGCAGAAGAAAAGTCTCCCGCCGGGTTATATATTTGAATTATTACGTGATAAATTGCGGGATAGGCAATCTGCCGGAGCTGGATTCTCAATATCAAACATAGGGTATATTGCCCGCCGGCTTATGCCTGTACCCGCGGCCGCTTTTCTTTTTTCGGCCGTTTTACTGCTATTGTCTTCATTTTATTTCCGGTCAGACGATTATTTACTATATGAAAATATTTTAAAGGGCGTTCCCGCGACAACAGAGTCGGTTTTAGAACTTATTTTGGACGCTGGTGATTAAACAAGGAGGTGTATATGAATAAGGACATTGTGTATGTATCGGTATTCGGAGTATTATGCGCGCTAGCAGGCGTATTAGTAGGCGCCGGCATAACCTCAAGGCTGGATTTGGGCGGTCATTTCCCTCAAAAAGCCGGCTTTTCAGAAAAGGCCCGGCGTTTTATGTGGCAATATCAGGATAAGATGCCACAGGCGCCGGACAAGCGCGAAGACCGGCTTTTTGCTATGTTGACAACAAGGCTTGGGCTTGACCGCGATCAGCAGATCAGGGTAAAGGTTATACTGGATAAGACGCGCCGGCAGATAGATGCGATAAGCCGAGATGTGCGCAGTTCCATACTGGTGGTAAAAGATGGATCCGATAAAGAAATAATGGATATTCTTACCAGTCAACAACAGGCCGAGTTCAGGAAATTATTAAAGGAATTTGACCGCAGGCGCTGTTTTGTCCCCTGCCGGGACAAAGATCAAGAACCGGCCAAGGATGTGTCCGAAACAGGTATCGGGGGATAAGGGTAATGGTAATAAATTAGATTTTTTACCTGATATAAGGAGGAAAAATGGAAGATAAGCGAGCAATAAAAATTGTCGTAATCGCTGTTCTTATTCTCATAATCGCGTTCACCGGTTCGTCACAGGCTTTGGCGGCAAAAGGCCCTATTCATTACCGGCCGCTACGCCATGACCGGCATCCTTATTGGGGCAGGCCCGCGGCATTATCTGGCATGATTGCCGAAGCCATAATTTATGCCGGCAGGAGATTATATTGTGACCGGGGATATTTTTATGAAGAAATGCCTTACGGATACATAATTGTCCAGGCCCCGGTCGGCATGGTGATTGAAAAGTTGCCCGCCGGATGCAAAACCGTTTTTGTTAATAATACCAGATATTACTATTACAACAACACGTATTATACTGCCGCAAAGAAGGGCTATATTGTAGTGGAAAAGCCTGTATATGAAGTTACTATACCTTATGTCGTCTCGTATGAAACCGAGCATGGTTTGGGGGCTGAAGCCTGCCTGCGGCAGGACGCGTATACGATAAATATCATAAATTCAGATGCCACCTATACTGCCATTGTGTTAAAAAAATATAAGGATGGTTTTACAGGGCCTCAAGGGGAATGGTATCCGGTTTTTCCGTCCGTTGAACAACTTAAACTCATGTATGGTAAATAGTTCTTTTCGCAGAGGGTTTTTGTTTTTAAACCATATTCTACCGACAGGCGATAAAATCAAAGTTTCGCCGGAATTTTCATGTTATATTGATTTACAAATATTAATACCCGGTAAGCATTTTACAGCGCTCAAAAGGAGATAGGAGTTATTTTTATATGGAAAAACTGCAAGAGATTGATATTGACGGAGTTTCTTATGGCGGTGCCGGTGTCGGCAGGATAGACGGCAAGGTCTGCTTCATAGAGGGCGCGCTCCCGGGCGAACATGTTTTATTTAAAAGGCTTGCTGACAAAGGGCGTTTTATCACAGGACAGGTCGCCGACATAATCAAACCTTCACCCGAACGCGTAATGCCTGTTTGCCCGTATTATGAAAAATGCGGAGGCTGTCAATACCAGCACCTGGCCTATGAAAGAGAAGTTTTTTATAAGGGTGAGCAGGTAAAACAGATATTAGACAGGATAGGGTGCTGTCAAGGTTATGTTTTGGAGGATATTGTTTCCTATCCGCCGGGATATAATTACCGAAGCTCTGTAACAGTCCACAGCTCGGATGACGGGTACGGGTTTTTTTCCAAAGATAACAGCAGTATAGTGGCTATCACCCTGTGTCCTATCGCATGCGATGAGATTAACGACGCCATTTTGAAACTATCCCCCGCGGACCGTAAAAAAGACATCACGATAAAGCGTGATAATATCGGCAATACTTGGATAAGCCAAAGAGCGGGCCATAGATTTTTTAAAGATGATTTTCTCGGCACGCGGCTTACATTTTCTCCAATGGCATTTTCACAGGTAAACCGCGCGGCGGCAATAGATATAATGAACTGGCTTGGCGGACAGATGCGCAAAAATGACCCGTTGGTTTTATTTGATGTTTATTGCGGAACCGGCTTTTTCGGCCTGATGTTAAGGAGTTTGTTTAAAGCCGTTATTGGTATTGATAATGATCCTCTCGCGATAGACTGTGCTGTTATATCCAAAAAAGATTTATCGGCTGATAATGTCAAGTTCTACTGCGGCAATGCCCAAGATAAGCTAAAGGCAGTTTACGATAAATTCCACGGTAAGAGGAATGCCGTTCTTGTTGACCCTCCGCGTTCGGGCATTAGCCCGGAAATGGTTTCTTTATTAAACGGGTTAAAAGACACGGATTCATTGTATTATATATCTTGCCACCCGGCAACATTGGCCCGCGATTTAAAATCCTTAACAGCCTCAAAAGCCTGGAGATTGGAGCGTGTTGCCTGTTTTGATATGTTTTCCCGGACAAAACACATAGAATCAGCGGCCTTTCTTGTAAGAGAAGATTATTTGTAAAATACCTTAAAACACAGCCTACCCCTTGATAAACTTCCAAACATATATTATACTTATAGTAAGAAAGACTTATGGTTTACTTAATAAAAGCTCTCAAAATGATGTGTGTAAACAAGTTAGGGAGATATTATGAGGAAAAGTTTTTACGGGCATAATAAATTTATTGTGTTGTGCGCGGTTTATATTATGGCCTCCATTATCAGTGTTGTCATAATACCGTCAAGTATTCTTTCTCATTATACCCAAACATATTGCAATTTATTTTTAAGAGAAACCTCTCTTAGCAATAGCGGCATAGATCCGTATTCGTTATTTGAAGAAGAAAAGCCTGCCACCGGGCTAAAGGAATCGGGTCAGGCTGGAGTAACCACAGTTATTGTGCATGAAGGGCGTGTTAAGACCACAGATCTTTCCACAGGTCGTATTGATGATATTCCGGCAGGGACAAAAGTGCAAGTAGGCAAATCCCCTACTTTTTTGGAGGATAGAGACCGTGACAATATTCCGTTTGAATTTCGTGGCGGGCCGCTGGATGAGGTGTCCGCGCAATCTAAGCGTTCAGGAGAGATAGCCTCAAGCGCAACGGATAAGTTTAAAGGATTCTCGCACAATAAGGCAATAGAGATAAATGTGGACATGTTTCCCGATCCAGGCGCAGGTAAGGACGCGGAATTTATCACAAGAGGCGTATTGGATATCATAGCGCTTAAAATGTTATCTTTTAAAAGAGACAGCAGATTCTCGGGGAAATTATATGTCAGTTTTGTATCAAGGTCTAATGATGCTGTCAGGCTGGAGAATGTGCTTGCGCAATTCAAGGGATTAGACACGGTAAAATATCATGAATTGGATAATATGCTTACCGCTAAAATAGACGGCCTTAGGCCTGAAGATAAGATAACCATTTCGTATCGCGAAGATGACGGGTTATTTTTAAACCCTGCCTTAATGCTTGTGAGCGCTATCGCCAACGAAAAAAAGGTTATGGCGTATCCGTGGCATGTTTTAATTGACCTTGCCGTAGGCGTTCTTTCTGTTGACCGTTCTATACCGCTGGACCGTCAGCAGGAAGTTGTTGATTCAATTAAGGCCATATTTCAGGACCTGTTCAAGGGTACTGTTGATGCCGGATCGCTTGATGATTTGTTGAATAATTTTTTAAGCAATAATATAGAAGCGGCTGTTACTGCCGCTCGCCAGCTGGCATTACCCGCGATTACCGCCATTGATTATGAACAGATAGAAGACTTAAACAGAATGTTGCGGGAGGTTGCTTCCAATGCTTAAGCCTGTTTATATATTGTGCCTGTGCTTTTTATTAATTATCATTACCTCTGCCGGAAGCGCATGGGATGAGCCCGCTTTTGTTTTGTATAACGGAGTGATAACCGGTATATCAGGCGAGGCGGATATTAAAAAATCAGGCCAGCGATCGTGGGTGAAGGCTGAAAACGGGTATATACTGTCGCAGGCAGACGTCATAAAAATAGGGGATGGTTCATTTGTGGATATGCAGTTTAGCAGAAAAGGCAAGGCGTCTTTTAAGATTAGATTGCGGGATAATTCCAATCTTACGTTTACCAGCCTGATGGCGGGTAACGCAGATACATGCGAAAATATAATGCTTGACCTGGCAATTGGTGATATACTAATCAGAGTTGATAAATTACCGGAACAGTCAAAATTCAGGGTAAGGACCCCGACATCAATGGTCGGCGTAAAGGGGACGCGTTTTGAGGTCAAGCATGGTAAGCCGGGAGAATAGGAAAAAGCTCGCCAGAAAAAGATTATTTAAAAAAATCAGATTGCGCGGGATCAGGTTTTTTAGAGATTATTCCGTAAGAAGGTACGCCATAACCCTTGCCTGCTGTCTTATCGTATTATTTTTATTCCAGATGCGCTCCCTTGACAAGGTTGAACTGATACTGCTTGATTACAGGTTCCGCTTAATCCCCCCCCAACCCTTAAGCCAAGAGATAGTTTCTATTGATATAGCCCAGGACAGTATTGATCATCTGGGCCGCTGGCCCTGGGACAGGAATTGGCATGCCGGCATGATAACGGCTTTAAAAGAGTTTAATGCTCGCGCGGTATTCTATGATGTAATATTCAGCGAACCGACGAATGATGCCTATGACGCGGTCATGTCAGAGTCTTTAGCCCATGCGGGCAATGTCTATCTGCCGTACGCGTTTAAGGTTGAGGCTATGGACTCCCGCAAGGCGATAACCGATAACGATATATACGGCATAGATGCCAGTATGCCTCAATTCGCCCTTCTTGCAAAGGGCACGGGATTTATTAATATACTGCCTGACCCCGATGGTATTTTGCGAAGGGTGCCTCTTATCATTGAATATAATGGCAAACGTTATTTTCAGTCAGCTTTTTGCCTTGCCTGCGACCTGCTGGGTGTTTCCGAGAAAGAAATTATCGTAAAGAAGGGAAAATATATAAGGCTTCCCGTTAACGGCAAAGAAGGCGTTAGGGCGCGCAATATAGATATACCTATAGATACGAATTATCAGATGGTGATAAACTGGCCCGGCCGGTGGAAAGAGAGTTTCAGGCATTTTTCGTTTTTTGATGTAATAAAATCGTTTTCCATGGTGTGCAAGAACCAGCACCCTATTGTTCCCGCCGATTCCTTAAGCGGCAAGATATGCGTTGTAGGCATGTCTGTATCAGGGCTTATAGATATAAAACCCACGCCGCTTGAACCGCTGTATCCGGCAATGGGCGTAAATGCATGTATACTGGATAATATTTTTAGGTCTGATTTTTGCCGGTTTGTTCCCAATGCCCTGACCGTATTGCTTATTGTTTTTATGGCTTTTTTTACCACACTGCTTTTATCATTATATCATCTGGTAAGAGGGCTTTTGTCGGCCGCCGCTTTATTATGTTGTTTTTGCGCCGCCTCAATCATGGTTTTTTTATATTCAGGGGTATTAGTCAATATAACCTACCCGGCTTTTGCCATGATATTTACATATACCGGAATAATGATTTACAATGAATTCAGGATTATGGTTGAAAAAAGGCGGTTTTTTGACATGGCGATAACGGACGCCCTGACGGGCTTGTATCAGAAATCGCATTTTAACACATTGATGAAATCGGTATTTTCCGACAGGCGCTCGCGTAAAAATAAAACAGGCGCGATGTCTTTGATAGTAGCCGACATAGACCATTTCAAGCAGATAAACGACACATACGGCCACCTGTTCGGAGATATGGTTTTAAGGGGTGTCGCAAGGACGATAAAATCCGTCTGCAGGCCGCTTGACATATGCGCTCGCTATGGAGGGGAAGAATTTATAATTATGCTTCCGCAGACAACGGCCAAAGAAGCGATGGGGTTTGCCGAACGCATCAGGAAGGCCGTTGAAAACAAAATATTCAGATACATGAAACGCTCCTGCAAGGTAACTATAAGCCTCGGAGTCGCTGAATTGGACCGCGAAAAAAATCAACAATTACTCGTGCAAAAGGCTGATACCGCCCTATACCAGGCCAAGGCCCGGGGCAGGAATACTGTTTGCAAGGGGTGATTGGCGCGCGGTATCCCGGATTCATGCGAATTCTTTTTTGGCTATCTTGGAATTTTCTTTAATAAAACCAATCTTGAAAATTTATTGCCAAATATTGGCATGGCTGTTATAATCTGATAAATAGGTTTATGTTTTTTGTTTAAAACTAATATCAGGCAATAACTTAAAAAAACAAACGGCGGACAATATGCACAGCCCTTTGGGCAGGTTCAGGATAAAATTAATAATATCCTTTGCGGGTGTTGTGGCTATTGTATGTTTTGTATCAGGTTTATTTGCCTGCCGTTATGCTTCGGATTTTACCCTTAACAATATCAGGGATAATCTAATAGAGATAGCCCAAATAGCCTCATCCGGAGTTGATGCCGACGAACTGCTGTCAATACCTCTTGACGCTTCGGGCGCGCATACCCCCGCGTATAAGCATATAGAAGAGGCCCTGTCCCTTGTCCAATCAAAGGCCCCATCCATAAAATATATTTATATATTTAGAAAAGATAGAGTTAAACAAGGCGTGTTGAGGTTTGTCCTTGATGTTGATATTGGCACAGAAGATGCCGGAAACACTGCCCAGCCTGGTGACGAATATGACGCGTCAAATTTTCCCCAGCTCTTGAAAGGTTTTACCCGTCCGTCGGCAGACACGTCGGTTACAAGCGATAACTGGGGGCAGTTCCTTTCAGGTTATGCCCCGATTCGGGACAAAGACGGAAACTGCGTGGCCGTTCTCGGAGTTGACATGAAGGCCGAGGATATACATCGCGCAGAATCGGGGGTTAAAAGGCATCTTTTATTAAGCCTTGTGTTTGGAATTATACTTTCTTTGATATTTGCGTATTTTTTATCAGGCGGGATGTCCTGCAAAGTAACGGCGCTCAAGAAAGGATTCCAAAGGGTTGCCGCCGGCGACCTTGAATATTCAGTAAAGGTAAGAGGCAATGACGAATTATCGGATTTGGCGGTTTATTTCAACAAAATGTCGGTTGATTTGAAACAGCATATCGCAAAATTGCAAAAAACCACATCCGATAAAGAAAGATTGTTGAGCGAATTGAATATAGCCAAAAAAATACAACAGAGTTTTTTGCCGGATTCAATGCCGGAAATCCCAGGCGCCGATATATCCGCTATGACCATTCCGGCGATGACGGTTGGGGGGGATTTTTATGATTTTATACCGATAGATGACAACAGAGTCGGAATAGTGATAGCCGATGTCTCCGGCAAGGGCGTCCCAGCCGCCCTTTTTGTGGCCTTATCAAGGGCCATAATAAGGTCAAATGCCTCATTGTTTGACTCTCCGCATATGATGATTGAACATGCCAATTTGCGCATGATAGAGTTGTCAAGAAGCACTATGTTTGAGACATTGTTTTACGCCGTTCTTGACACAAGGCGCATGACTTTTAGCTATGCCAACGCCGGGCATAACCCGCCCATTGTGCTGACGGCGCCGCTCCTGGAAGCCAGTCTGTTGAAAGCGCAGGCAATGCCTATAGGTATCAGGCCAGGCATAGTAATAGGGACCGAAACGCGGTCTGTCTGCAGGCAGGATATGATTGTATTATATACCGACGGTGTTACCGAAACGAGAAATCTAAAAGATGAGGAATACGGCACTATCAGACTGATGAAGATCCTGCGGGATAATGCCTCAATGGCATCATCGGAGATCATAGATAAAATAAAAGAGGATCTTAAAACGTTTTCTCAGGGTAAGCAGCAGCATGATGATATGACATTGATCGTGATTAAGATCCTGTGATTTGTTGTTGAGCGCGGTTATTTCGGTATTTTTTTCATTGATACGGCGAAACACGCCGATGTTGTCAGCTTAAGCCCCGCTATTACTACACAGCTGTAAAATATTCCAAGCACAGGCACCAACAGCACGCCGCCCGCTAACCCGCCAGCCCAGCCGCCAAGCATATCCGCGCTATAAAGTATGCCGGCAGTTTTTCCTGTTTGGGTGTTTTGCCTTAGGGCTATCTTGTTGGCAAGCGGGAATTGAGCGCCGGTAAACATCCCCGATAGCGCGCATATTGTTACGAACACTATCTTGTAATAAGAGGCGGTGTTTTCTCCGGAGCAGACATATTGGCAACAGCGCAGTATAAACGGCAAGGCCATGGCGAAGAGAGCAGAAAGTAAATCAATTTTCAGAAATAGGGATAGATCATTTTTTATCGCGCCCGAATTGCGCGTTATCCATATACTGCCTAAAAACGTGCCGGCATAAAATGCGCAGGTAAGAAGGCCTATCCACTGGAAGATATAGCCGTATGTAATCTGAAAAGAAAATATGGCTATAAGCCCAAACAGCATACTGGAAAACCCTGTCCCCGCGATGCACAGAGGAACTGAAATACGAAGCGGCCTGCTGCTTGCAAGTAATAGCCCCGTTAGAAGTATGCCTGAAACCGCGAATGTGTTTAGAAAAAAGACGGGGGTTATCTTTGAAAACAAATGTGATATTTTTTTTACGCGAGGCGAGACCATGGAGTTCCAGTACGAAAGATCAAAATACACCCCGACCGGGGCGAAGTCAAGGTTTTGTCTTTTTGTCGCCGCGCGGAGACTGTTTTCAAACCATTTCGCGCGGGCCGGGTCTAATTTGTATTCAATATAAGAAGGGCTTATCAATTGCGTGTTAATCAGGCTATTTTTAAGCCGTTTGGCCGTATTATTTTTGTTTATCCGGGTGAATTCCGTGCCCGAAGACGCCATATGAATAATCGTATCATCACCCGGTATAGCTCTTGTGTGAGGGAAGACGGATTTAAGGGAGTTTAGAACACAGGCGTTAAGATCGGTTAACTCGGCCGGAATATATATCATTGAACCCGGTAAGCGGAAGGCCGTAATGCCGTTATTTTTCAGTTTATTCTTTATCATGAGGAAAAATTCCCTGGTAAATAGTCTATTGATGCTTAGGTTTGAAGGGCTTTCAAACCCGATAAATATAATATCGTATTTTGAATCTGTTTTTCTTAAAAAAGCCCTTCCGTCAGTATTAATAATGTTAACCCTGGGGTCAGATAGCTCATCCCGCGTGAGCGGACAATGAAATTTTTTTAAAACGGTAATAACAAGCGGGTCTATCTCAACATAATCCAACTTTTTTATTTTGTGTTTAAGTATTTCCTGTAAAAGCCCTCCGGAGCCCTTGCCGATTACAAGTATATGCGATGGGCCAGCATGGGATAGCATTGTAAGATGGGCAAATTCCTCGGCGGCATTCATGTCCGGATTTGGAGCGGTGATAAATGACATTCCGTCATAGTAAAATGAATATTGACCTTTATGTTTCGTTACAGAGACATTGCCGTAAAATGAATTTTTTGAATAAACAACCTCTTGGCCGGGCCAGAACCAGCGCAGGCTTAGTGAATTTATAGCGCCGGCTGATCCCGATGATAATATAAATATATATAAAGCCAATAATCCGGCGCAGGATAACAGCGGAATGTTGGAGACAATAAAACGCCGGTTTTTTTTAAATTGCAGGCAAAACGCCAGGGCCGCGGTAAGGAAAAAAGCCCCTGTTCCGAAAGCTATATGAAAACTGCCAAAATTGGGTGCCAGTATAAAACTGCAGAGACAGCCCCCAATTATGGTTCCGGCGGTTTCATATATATAAACTTTACCTATGGTTAAAACATTGGCGCGTGAGATATTTTTCGGTTCCCGGAAAATCAGCGCGTGTATTTTACAGCCAATGGAAAAAAGCGCCCCATGGCAGAAACCTGATGGGAATATAGCCAGGGCAGAGCTATAAAAAACCCTTACGATATCAGCCGCTTCAAAAGGATTATTACCAGGAATACCCTTGGATATGCGCGCTATATAAATAGAGGCGGGCAGGGCAAGCGACGAGGCGATAATAAAAAATATGAAGGCCGAAACTTTTTTATTTGATTTTTCCACCCACCTGCCAGCTGTAAATGCTCCAAGCGATTCTATTGCAAGCCAGTTTGAAAGTATTATGCCTAAGGTAAGTTCGTTCCCGTAGAAAACGACAAGAAGCTCTCTTAACAATAGTATTTGAGCTATGATACTTGCCGCACCCATTGATGCAAGGGTTATAATGAGAATTTTTTTGCGGTGCATACGGCCCTCTCTTTGATAATATCATATGAATATGCGTGTTACAATATTATTTTGTCGCTATACCCGCAGACCGATACAGCCTTTTCCGCCTAAAATATCTTGCGCTCGGATTAAGATAATGTATAATAATTCATAGGATATGTACAACATAATATTTGGTCTTACAGTAACCCAATAAAAGATGTGTTATCTGGCATGAAGATATTATCATGGAATGTAAACGGCATAAGAGCGGCCTATAAAAAAGGTTTCGCGCAATGGCTTGTATCAGCCGGCGCGGATATTGTGTGCGTGCAGGAGACAAAAGCGCAGGCAGAACAGTTCCCCGAAGGATTAAAAAACATGCCTGGTTACCTTTTATATACTGCCTGCGCCAAGAAAAAAGGATACAGCGGGACCGCCGTATGGTCCAGGCCTGCCGCCAAAATTATAGATAAAGACCGCGGCATGAAAAGCCTGGATAATGAAGGCAGATTAGTATGCTTGAGGTTTCAGGAATTTGACCTGCTGAACGTGTATTTTCCCAACGGTTCGGCATCAAGGCAGAGGCTGTTTTATAAATTGGATTTTTATAAAAGGTTTTTGGAATTTGCGGTTAAACTTAAGAAAAAAAGGCACGTGATAATCTGCGGGGATGTTAATACCGCTCATAAAGAAATTGATCTGGCCCGGCCGGAAGAAAACGAAGATACGTCGGGCTTTTTACCGGTTGAAAGAAAATGGATAGATGATCTGCTGTCATCTGGGTTTATTGATACCTTTAGGATGTCTAATAACCAGCCCGGCCATTATAGCTGGTGGGACTATAAAACAGCGGCGAGACAAAGGGATGTGGGCTGGAGAATTGATTATTTTTTTGTAAGCAGCGGTTTAAGAGACAAAATACAGGACGCTTTTATTCAAAAACACGTATTAGGTTCTGACCATTGCCCCGTAGGTATTGATATCGGGCTTTAGGAACAGTGTGGAACAGGTTATGGTATCAGCCAGCGCAAAACACGGAAGGAGAAACATCAAGCGGGTTTTCTTTCTGGCCGTATTGTCCTTGGCCCTTGCCTGCGCGGCCCAAGCGCTTGATGTTGATATAAACCTTGAGCAGGCAAACTGGATAGCCGATAGAATATTTGCCAACGAATGTTCTTCAAGGGAAAGCCTGCTTTTGCAATGGAATGAAGGGGAAGATTTTTTATCTCTTGGCATAGGCCATTTCATATGGTATCCAAAAGATGCCAATGGGCCTTTTGTGGAAGTGTTCCCGTTGTTTTTAGAATACGCCTTCTCTTCCGGCGCGGACATTCCCCAATGGCTTAAAAAATTAAATGGTATACAGCCTCATTGCCCGTGGCGGACAAGGGAAGAATTCATGCGCTCTGGAAATACGGCCCGCTTCAAGGAATTAAGGATTTTTATAGAAGAGACAAGGGCCCTGCAGGCGGAATTTATCGTCCGCCGCTTTAAGGATTCCCTTCGGGAAATGGTCTTATCAATTGAGGGCCGTGAAAACAGAGCGCGTATTATCCGACGCCTTGAAAGGCTGATATCCACAACACGGGGTTTGTATGCGGCAGTTGATTATAGTATTTTTAAGGGTATGGGAATATCGGAATCAGAAAGATATGACGGTAACGGCTGGGGGCTTTTCCAGGTATTATTGGAAATGAATAATGATGAAACTGTCAGTGACCCTGTCTTAGAATTTGCCGAATCTGCCGAGAAGATACTGATAAGGCGTGTCAATAATTCCCCGAAAGACCGCGATGAGATCAGATGGCTGAAAGGCTGGCTCAACAGGGTCAGGTCGTATACCTGGTAAAGGCAAGGAGACGGTATGATAAAATGCGTAATTGTTTATTTTTCGTTGAGCGGCAATACGGCGGCAGTTGCCCGGGCGCTTGCCGATAGCATCAAGACGATCGCGCAAGTTGACACGATAAGGCTTGTGCCGCAGAGAAAAGATTTTGGTTTTTGCAAGCAGGCGTTCAGGGCCTTGATAGGGTCCAGAGAAAAGATCGGCAATGTTAATTTTGACCTAAGCGGTTATAATTTAGTGTGTCTGGGCAGTCCTGTCTGGGCATTTGGCCCGGCGCCTTCAATGAACACGTATTTAGATAAATGCCGCGGCCTAAAAGGGAAAGAAGCGGTTGTTTTTACTACTTACGGCAGCGGTATAGGCAATAAGCGCTGTTTAGAATATATGAAAAACATATTATATAAAAAAGGCGTAAAAAAATGCCTGTCGTTTACATTACAAGGCTGTTTGGCAAAGGATGGTTGTTTTGCCGGGTCTGTTGTAAAGCACTGTGTTCAGGGACTTTGCGCGGATTTAAAATATCCCTCACGTTAATATTTTTTTGGCCGGCCGCATTATTATCACAGGCTGGAATTATAATATGAAAATTCAAGGTTTAAATATATAAATATAATCTTGACAAATATTTTTTTTTAGTATAATATTACATTGATGTTGAAAGGGTATATGATTGTCTTAATTGATAGTATACATCCTGCCCTTTAGTAGTAATCCGGTTACGTTTGGGTATAGTTGGGCGGGGTGAAAAGAAAATATACCTTGTTAAAAACCCCTCAAGATTTTTCAGTCATTCTTTTGTATTTTATTCGTTAAATTGAGTTTAACATGAAAATTAAGAGAATAAGACTGTCTTTTTTACGCACGCAATAAAAACTTTTCGCGGTATTTTATGAAAAAATATACTGAAAAAAGGCCATGGGGGATGTTTGAACAATTTACCAAACAAGAACCCGTTACCGTAAAAATCATCACGATTAATCCCCATGAATCTTTGAGCCTGCAGTTTCATCATAAGAGGGAAGAATTCTGGAAGATGCTTTTGGGCACGGGCGAAATAACATTGGGTGATAACATTATTTCTGCGTCCGAAGGAGATGAGTTTTTTATAGAAAAGAAACAGAAGCACCGTATCAAGGCCCAAGGCTCCGTGATAAAAATGCTTGAGATATCGTTTGGCGAATTTGATGAAAACGATATTATCAGGCTTGAAGATAAGTATAAAAGATAAGAGGCGGAGAAAATGAGTAAGAAAATTGTGGCAGGGGGCAAGGGTTTGGTAAAAAGAGTAATAGGCAAGATTAAAAGGCGTAAAAAGCTGCCGGCCCCTGACCAGCCAAAGCATCCTATAGGTGTTATAGTTGATAAGGGCCAGTTGTCGTTGTTTTTTAAATCGTCTGATCTGGATAAGACCGCGCTTTATCTTTCAAAGAGCAGGACAGGGATGAGCTTTAAGGCATCCAGGGCCAAGATATCGGTTATATCTGATTCGGGCAAAGCGGATGATATATCGCAGCGTGAACGTATCAGCATATCGGCCTGCGATAAAGGTTATTTTATGACATACCTGCAAAAGGGCAGGGTTGAAAACTGCCTGATGTCAGCGGTGTCAAAGGATTTAAAGAATTTTAAGGTTATCGGCAAGGTTTCTGCCGCCAGAGAACAGGGCATACTTGCCCCGAATTATAAATGCAGGGAACAATATGTTATGTATCTGGGCAGTTGTTCTATAAAGACCGCTTTTTCAACAGACCTTGCCAAATGGAGGATATCAAACACAACCTGCCTTGAACCCAGAAATAATTTTTTTGATAATTCGCCGCTTACCGTTTTGTCGGTTTCTCTGACCACGCACGGGCTTTTGGTTGTTTACGATGCTTCATACAAAGAAGGCGACAGCCAGGTACTGCAAGTAGGCGGGGCGTTGTTTTCAATATATGATCCCAACAGCCTTATATGGCGCTCGGAAACTCCGCTATGGCAGGAAAAGCTTTCCGCCGGAAGCGAGCCCATGTATTCAATAGGCGCCGCGTTTTACAAAGAAAAAATATTTCTCTATTTTACTTCAAGGTTAAAAAAGCTTTTCACGGTGGCTATAGACAAGCCTTTTCCCGGTGTGGCTGAAAAAAAGGCCTTTGCGAAACTGAAAAGATTTTATAAAAACCCTATAATCGTGCCTAACGAGATGAACGAATGGGAATCGGAAGCTACCTTTAATCCGGCCGCCTTGTACGATAACGGCAAAGTCCACCTGCTTTACAGGGCTGTAGGAAAGGGGGGCTATTCCTGCCTTGGCTATGCTTCAACAAGAGACGGCTATACTATTGACGAAACATTAAACGAACCCGCCTATTGTCCTACAAAGGAATTTGAAGGAGCCATTACAAAGCCCAGACAAAGGACTGACCTTTATAAATCAGGCTGCGGCTGGGCCGGATGCGAAGACCCTAAGCTTACGGCTATTGACGAAAGGATATATCTGACATATGTTGCCTATTCGGGTTATTCACATCCGCGCATTGCTTTAAGCTCCATACGCAGAGATGATTTTAGAAAAAAAGAATGGAAATGGACTGAACCGGTTTTAATATCGGCGCCTGGCGTGGTAAACAAAAGCGGTTGTATACTGCCGGAAAAAGTAAAAGGAAAATACGTGATATTTCACCGGGTATTCCCCCATATATTGATTGACTATAGGGACAATTTGAAATTTGATGACGGAAAATGGCTTGAGGCAAAGGCCAGGATTACTACGCGCCCGGGTATGTGGGACAGCAGAAAGTTGAGCGTGGGCGCCACGCCTATTAAAACAGAAGACGGGTGGCTTGTTATTTATCATGCCGTTGACGACAGGGACGATACGCGTTATAAAATTGGCGCCATGATACTTGATCTCAATGACCCGTCCAAGGTATTATACAGGACCAGCAATCCTATCCTAAAGCCCGATAAACATTATGAGAACGACGGAAAGTCGGGTGTTGTTTACCCGTGCGGGGCTGTTGTGCTCAACAAGGAGCTTTTTGTTTATTATGGCGGAGGCGATAAGGTTGTTTGCTGCGCGACCGCACAGCTTGATCAGTTTATAGACAATGTTAAAAAAGACAGGACTGTCGGCTATACTTTAAAAGAAGTAACTTATTCATAAGGTTTAGTGTGCCGGGGGCCGGTTGCTGAAAACATTACGCGGAAATTCAGCGCCTGCCCCCGAACTATAAAATATAAACCCGTGTTAATGATGAATGAAAGGTAAATTGTATGTATTCGGTGAAACGTTGTCCGCATAATCCCATTATCAAACCCTACAGCAGGCACCAATGGGAAGCGGTGGCCACATTTAATTGGTCCGTGGTGCAGGACAGCAAGGATAAAAAAACAATTCACGCGATATACCGCGCCATGTCGGAGCCTGATCTGGTGCCTCAAAACGGCCCGTATATTTCCACTATAGGATACGCGAAAAGCATAGACGGCGTTTCTTTCAACAAGCAGGCCCAGCTTATAAAGCCTGAATTTTCATGGGAAAGATACGGTTGCGAAGACCCGCGCGTAACGGAACTGAACGGGAAATATTATATATTTTATACCGCTTTATCCGTTTTTCCGTTCAGGTATTTTGGTATAAAAGTCGCTTGCGCGATTACTAAGGACTTTAAGACCATTGAGTCAAAACACCTGGTGACACCTTTTAATGCCAAGGCCATGGCCCTTTTCCCGGGCAAGGTCAACGGAAAGTTTACGGCCATATTGACGGCAAATACCGACCATGCCAAACGTACCGCCCGGATTGCCATCGCTCAATTTGACCATGAGGAAGAGATATGGGATATAGCCTATTGGAGGAACTGGTATAAAAAACTCGGCAAAAACATGCTCCATATAAAAAGAATGCCTACTGACCATGTTGAGGTGGGAGCCGCGCCTGTCAAAACAAAGGACGGTTGGCTGCTTATCTACGCGCATATACAAAATTATCCTACTGACAATAAGATCTTTGGAATTGAAGCGCTTCTTTTGGACATGAAGGACCCCTCCAGGATTATTGGGCGCACCAAGCATCCAATAATGGCCCCCGAAGCAAGCTATGAGAGGTATGGACAGATACCGAATGTGATATTTCCGTCGGGCGCTATTATCAAGGAAAAGACCTTGAGGATATTTTACGGCGCCGCGGATACCACTTCATGCGTCGCGGACCTTAATCTGCCGTGCCTTCTGGAGAGCATGACGCCTGCCGGCAGGGAGAACTACTCCACACGCGGCAAGAAAAACCCCATACTCGCGCCTATTAAAGAACACGCGTGGGAGGACAGGGCTGTATTTAATCCAGCCGCGATTGAATTGGACGGCAAGATACATATTATATACAGGGCCATGTCCGAAAACAACACTTCTACTATGGGGTATGCGGTAAGCAGGGACGGGCTTAAGATTGATGAGCGTCTGCCTGAACCTATTTATGTTCCCAGAGCGGATTTTGAAATGAAAAAAATCATTAACGGGAATTCTGGCTGTGAAGATCCCCGCATTGTAAAGATAGGCAATCTGCTGTATATGTTTTATACGGCATATAACGGGATAGCGGTGCCAAGAGTCGCTATGACATGGATTTCGGTTAATGACTTTTTAAGGAGGAGATGGAATTGGTCGCGGCCTGTATTGATAACCCCGCCCGGTATAGATGATAAGGACGCCTGCCTGTTCCCCGAAAAGTTCAAAGATAGGTACTGCCTTATACACCGTATCAGGCACCAGATATGTTTTGATTTTTTAACCTCGTTAAAAAACGCTGTTAGGGAGGTTAACCGCGGCATCAGGGTCATGGGGCCCAGATACGGCATGTGGGACAGTAAGAAGATCGGCCTGGCCGGCCCGCCCCTGAAGGTAAAGCAGGGCTGGCTTATGTTTTACCATGGGATAGGAGAAGATAAACATTACCGTTTGGGCGCGGCTTTGCTTGATCTGAAAAATCCGATGGTTGTTTTATCGCGCACAAACGATTCAATCCTGGAGCCTATTAAAAAGTATGAAGAACAAGGCCAGGTGCCAAATGTGGTATTTCCTTGTTCCCATATCCTGCGGGCAGACACTATATATCATTATTATGGCGGCGCTGACGAAGTGATAGGGGTTGCCACCCACAAACTTTCCAAAATAATGGCGTCGCTTACTTAAATCCTGCCGCGCGATTTTTAACTCTCCCGTTTTTCCGTATAATAACGGAAGAATGCCCGTGTATTTTGAGCATGGAGTAAACCGATGCATAAACGAATATCCATAATCTCGCCGGAGATCAAAGAAATACTGCGTTATCCCGAGGCCAATAAACACCTTAAAGAGCTGTTTGAAGATTTTCATCCAAGGGACATATTTGAGCTTTGTGAAGATTTGGAACCCGAGGAAAATGCCCGGATTATAATAGCCCTTAGCAGGCCTCTGGGTATAGAGTTTTTTCAGCATTTTAAAATCAAGCAGAAACGCGAGATATTCAGATATTTTTCAAAGGACTGGATGGCAGGCGTCCTTGAGGAGATGGCGCCGGACGAAAGGGCTGATTTTATAAAGGCGCTGCCCAAAAAACGCGTTGAAGAAATACTGCCTCTTGTCGCGCAGGCTGAACGAAATGATATAAAGAGGCTTTTACAGTTTAAAGAAGGGACCGCCGGTTCGGTACTTACAACGGAATATGCCGTCCTGCCCCGCGAGATAACAGCTAAAGAGGCCATTGCCAAACTTAAATTGCAGGCCTTTAACCGCGAAACTATTTATTATGTTTACATCATAGATGAGGAAAGAAAGCTGATAGGCTTTGTCTCGCTTAAAGACATTATCGTGGCGGAATCAACAAGCGTTATCAAGGACATTATGCACACAAATGTGATCACTGCTAATGTCAGCGATGATAAAGAGGCAGTCGCCAAAAAGCTGGCAGACTACGATATACTGGCACTTCCGGTTGTAGACGAAGACAACAAGCTCGTAGGCATAGTTACGCATGACGATATTGTTGATGTTATTATCCAGGAAGACACAGAGGACATATATAAATACGGCGCTGCCGGAGATTATATAGATTACATGGGGTCAAAGTCTTTGACAATAGCCCGGCACAGGATATTATGGTTGATGGTCCTTGTTGTAATGGGTTTTATTTCGGGCTGGATAATGGAGCGATATGCTTTTCAGCTTGAGGCAGTGGTGGCGCTTGTTTTTTTTATACCGCTTTTGTGCAACTCGGGCGGCAATGCCGGTACGCAGTCATCAACTGTCGTTATAAGGGGTATTGCCACGGGCGAAATAAAAATGTCCGATATATTTAAAGTCTTTTGGAAGGAGCTTAAGGCCGGAGTGATAGTGGGATTTGCTATGAGCCTTTTGGCGGGCGCAAGGGCCATAATCATGAATAAAAGTCCGTTACTTGCTCTTACAGTCGGCATTGCCATGGTGGCTACCGTTGTCGCCGCGACAACCCTGGGGGCCGTATTACCGCTTATTTTTAAAAAAATGAAGCTTGACCCGGCGCTTATGTCAGGGCCATTCATTACAAGCATTGTAGATATTGTATCATTATTTATCTATCTTCATATCGCGATATTTATTTTTCGCATATAGCACAGTCTTTACAGGCAGAATGTTTTGATTTTCGTTTGAATACAGGTAAGCTCGTGAAAAACTTTATAACTGATATTATAGATAAAGACCTGAACACGTCAAAATACGGCCAAAAGGTCCATACCCGGTTTCCACCCGAACCAAACGGTTATTTGCATATAGGCCACGCAAAATCAATATGCCTAAATTTCGGCCTTGCCGGATATTATAACGGATTATGCAACCTGCGTTTTGACGATACCAATCCGGAGAAAGAAGAAATTGAATACATAGAGTCTATAAAGGAAGATGTTCGTTGGCTTGGTTTTGACTGGCAGGATAGGTTGTTTTACGCTTCGGATTATTTTGACCGTTTATATGAATATGCTGTCAGGCTTATACAGATGGGGAAGGCCTATGTTTGCGATTTGAGCCCGGACGAGATAAGGTTATACAGAGGCAGCCTTAATTCGCCGGGAAAGGACTCGCCTTTCAGGGGGCGAAGCATAGAAGAGAACGTTGATCTTTTCAAGCGGATGAAGGAAGGCGAGTTTGATGACGGCGCGCGCGTGTTAAGGGCCAAGATAGACATGGCCCATCCCAATATTGTTATGCGCGACCCCGCGCTTTACCGGATAAAGAAAGGCCTGCATCACAGAACAGGCGGTCTCTGGTCCATATACCCTATGTATGATTTCGCGCACTGCATATCTGATTCCATAGAGGGTATCACGCATTCTATCTGCACCCTTGAATTTGAAAATAACAGGCCTTTATATGATTGGATACTGGAGGCATTAGGCATTTTTCATCCCAGCCAGATAGAATTTGCCAGGTTGAATTTGACTTACACGATACTTAGCAAAAGGAAACTGATAGAGCTGGTTAGAAATAAGGATGTAAGCGGATGGGACGATCCGCGCATGCCTACCATATCAGGCCTTAGGCGCCGCGGATACACGCCCCTCTCTATAAGGACTTTTTGCAAAGATATCGGGGTGTCCAAAACTAATAGTATTGTTGATATAGCGGTGCTTGAAAACAGTATACGACAGGAGCTTAACAAGACAGCGCCAAGGGCGATGGCGGTACTTTTTCCTCTCAAGGTTACCATCGTCAATTATCCGGAAGAAAAAGAAGAATTGCTGGATGCTGTAAACAATCCCGAAGATGAAAGTTATGGCACGAGAAAAATACCCTTTGGCAGGCATCTATATATTGAAAAAGACGATTTCAGAATAAACCCGCCAAAAAAATTCTTTCGCTTATCTCCCGGACAAGAAGTAAGGTTAAGATACGCTTATTTTATAAAATGCGAGGAAGTAATAAAAGATGAAGAAGGCAATGTGAAGGAATTGAGGTGCACATACGATCCAGCTACACGCGGAGGAGATTCGCCTGACGGCAGAAAGCCTAAGACGACCCTGCACTGGGTATCACAAAGGCATGCCGGCATTGCCGAAGCTCGTCTTTATAGCCATCTTTTTATTAAACCTGATCCGGAAGATACCGGGCAGGGCCAAAATTATAGGGATAATTTGAATCCTGAATCATTACAAAAAATATACCCGGTATATATTGAGCCTTGCCTGTCAAAAGCTGTTAACGGAGCTTCATATCAATTTGAGAGGCAGGGATATTTTTGCCTGGATAAAGATTCCAACCAGGACAGGCTTGTATTTAACCGTATAGTCGGACTCAAGGACACCTGGTCTAATATAGAAAAGAAGCAATAGAGTAGCGCTTTTTTATAATTACAGTTGTTCTGCTTTGCGAAATATCCGGTAGCCGCTGATATTATAGCTATGTTGTAATTATATTGTGTAGGGGAGGCCTGATACAGGCCTGAGAGTCCCGCGTTTAGCGGGAGACCCGATGAACCTGATCCGAGGCTAATTTCATTTTTTTGCCAAAAAGGCCAAGCGGACCTGCTTTAGAAAATTAAACCGGGCAGGCTGGATAATGCCAGCGTAGGGAATTTTAAAAAAGGCCCTTTTCACCTATGCTGACAGCATAGGTTTTTATGTATATGGTAAAAGATAGTAACTTGTATCTTGTGTTGAGTTCGGAATATACCAAAGGAAGGCCTGCCGCGGACATTGCTTATCAGGCGATTCAGGCGGGCATAGATATCCTGCAGGTAAGAGAAAAAACGTTTTCACGCGGAAATTTTTTATCATACGCCAAAGATATCAGGTCATTGTGCAGAAAGAGATCTGTAACTTTTATTGTTAACGATGACCCCGTTGCCGCCAAAAGGCTTGATGCCGACGGAGTCCATCTGGGCCAGGAAGATATTATAAAATATCCACTGCCTTTAACACGCGGCATACTTGGCAGAGACAGGATAATAGGCATATCCACTCATTCTGTCCGGCAATTTCTTAAGGCGCAGGAGCAGGATTTTGATTATATAGCGTTTGGCCCCGTGTTTGAAACAAAGACAAAGAATTATAAGATAGGCACAGACGGCATAGGAGAGGTATTGTCAAAGAGCCGAAAGCCTGTTTTTTTTATAGGCGGTATCAATATGTCCAATATCGGCACGCTGGCCTCTATGGGAGTAAAAAACATAGCAGTCATACGGGCAATAACAGAAGCCGATGATGTCGCGCTTGAGGTAAAAAGGCTTAAAACAGCTATTATCAGCCTGAAAACCGGGCCAAACTATGCGGATAAAAATTAACGGCAGGTTCCATGAAATAGAGGGCGCCGGCAATCTGCCGGAGCTAATAAAGATAAAGGGGCTGTCCGAAAGGGCAATAGTTATAGAATATAATCATAATATTATCCCAAAGGACAAGTGGAACGAGATAATACTTAGAGAAGGCGATATTATTGAAATAGTCAGTTTTGTAGGGGGAGGATAGTATGGAGGATATTTTAAAGATAGCCGACAGATCGTTTAATAACAGGCTTTTTGTCGGTACCGGGAAATTTCCGGATAAGCGTATTATAGGTGATATCATAAGGGCTTGCGGATGCCAGGTTGTGACGGTAGCATTAAGGCGTGTGGATGAAAAATCAGCGGATGAGAATATATTGGATTATATACCCTCGGACTGCACTATTATGATAAACACATCAGGAGCCAGGAACGCGGATGAAGCCATAAGGATAGCCCGGCTCGGAAAAGCTATGGGTTGCGGGAATTGGATAAAAATAGAGGTCATACCGGACAACAAATACCTTTTGCCGGATAATATAGAGACCCTGAAAGCGACTAAGGCGCTGGCATCAGAAGGATTTGTGCCGTTGGCATATATGAACCCTGATCTTATAACAGCCAGGGCCCTGGTAGAGGCCGGAGCAGCGGCAGTAATGCCTTTAGGTTCAACTATCGGAAGCGGCAGGGGATTTAAGACCAGGGAGATGGTAAGGATAATGATAAATGAGATTGACGTTCCTGTTATAGTTGACGCGGGATTAGGAAGCCCTGCCGATGCTGCCTTGTGCATGGAATCAGGCTGTGATGCCGTGCTTGTTAATACAGCCATTGCCATAGCCAATGACCCTGTTATGGAAGCAGAGGCATTTGCCCTGGCGGTTAAAGCCGGCAGGAGGCATTATGTTTTAAATTCCACCATGGCTTCGCCTGGGCCCGCCGCGCAGGCTTCCTCCCCTTTAACGGGTTTTTTACGGGATTGAAAAGACATGAGTTTTATAGAGGCAATAAAAAAGTATGAATCCGAAAATATAATGGGTTTGTTGACATCTGTTGACGACAGGGATATTGACTTTGTATTAAACAAGAATATCCTTACTGCTTGTGATTTTTTAAAATTACTTTCGCCAAGTGCCTTCTGCCGCATTGAAGATATGGCAGTTAAGGCGCGCGATATTACCCTGCATAATTTTGGCAGGGCCATACAGCTTTATACTCCATTGTATGTCTCGGATTTTTGTGATAATGATTGTATTTACTGCGGATATAATGCCGGCATCAAAAGCCGCAGGAGGAAACTTACCATCAAAGAGGTTAAACACGCGGCCTGCCATATCTCAAATACCGGGCTAAGGCATATACTGCTTTTGACGGGTGATTCAAAAAAAATGAGCCCGGTATCCTATATAAGCGATTGTGTAGAGGTATTGAAAGAATATTTCAGCTCCGTGGCCGTGGAGGTCTATCCTTTATCTGAAGATGAATACGCCGGGATAATTAAATCCGGCGCCGATTCTCTTACCGTTTATCAGGAGACATATGACAGGAAGATATATTCCCTCGTCCACAGGCGCGGCGATAAAACAGATTATGCCTTCAGGCTTGAAGCGCCTGAAAGGGCGTTGCGGCAGAATATCAGGGCGGTTAATATAGGCGCGCTATTAGGGCTCAATGATTTTCGCGTTGACGGATTTTTCGCCGGCCTTCACGCTCATTATCTACAAGCTAATTTCCCTGCCGCGGAAATAAGCGTGTCCGTGCCGCGTATAAGACAGACAGGCGCGCGATTTGTTCCGGAATTTAATGTGACAGACGCTGACATCGCGCAACTGGTCGTGGCATTAAGGATATTCCTCCCGCGGGTCGGGATAACATTATCAACAAGAGAGAGCGCGGAGTTTAGGGATAATATGCTCGCCCTCGGCATTACGCGGATATCCGCTCAATCAGCCACATCCGTTTCAGCTTGGCTTTGCGAGGGCCCGCCATCCGAGGCCCTTGAACAATTTAGCACCTCTGATAAAAGGACTGTAAGCGACATCAAAGATTTTCTTAAAAGAAAGGGTTATCAACCCGTGTTTAAGGACTGGATGGATATCTGATGGTTGAATTGACAAATTTATTAAAATCGGGATTGGGTAAAGATTATATCATCAAGGCGGATTCTGTTAAGGTCGCTATAGCCGGCTGCGGCGGCCTGGGCAGCAATTGCGCTTTTAACCTGGTAAGGTCGGGCATAACGAGGCTTAAGCTGATTGATTTTGATTTTGTTGAACAATCCAATCTAAACAGGCAGTTCTTTTTTTACTCGCAGATAGGAATGCCAAAGCCCGATGCCCTGGCACAGAACCTTATGGCCATAAATCCCGAGCTCAAACTTGATATCGTGAAAGAAAAAATAAGGGATGGGAACATCAAGGATATGTTCAGTGATTGCCAGGTAGTCGTTGAGGCTTTAGATGGCGCGCGTGAAAAAGCCATGATAGCAGAGGCCTTATTGGGCGAGGGCAAGTTTATAGTTTCGGCGTCGGGTGTGGCGGGTTTTGGAAATACGGACAGGATCAAAGTCCATCGTATAAAAAAGAATTTTATCCTGGTAGGAGACCTTGAGACAGGTTCTGACAAAATGCCGGTTTTATCACCCGCGGTTAATATAGCCGCGGCCAAGCAGGCCGATATTGTTATAGAATATATTATGAAACAATGAAAGCCTTTATTTCTTCGCTTTCCCCTGGCTTGCTACGGCATCCATAGCCTTTTTGATCTTTTCAGTATCTCCAAGATAGTAGTTTCTAATAGGCTTTAGATTGCCGTCAAGCTCGTAGACGAGCGGTATGCCTGTAGGTATATTTAGTTTTACTATTTCA
Organism: Candidatus Omnitrophota bacterium; assembly: GCA_028716165.1. Taxonomy (NCBI): domain Bacteria; kingdom Pseudomonadati; phylum Candidatus Omnitrophota; species Candidatus Omnitrophota bacterium. The sequence continues at coordinate 799 of JAQUQI010000008.1, read as the reverse complement.
GAATCAGGAATATGATCAAGGTATTTTACAAGGGCTCGCAGGCTGTTTCCGTGAGCCGATATCAATACTCTTTTCCCGCTTTTTATAACAGGGGCTATTTCATTGTGCCAATACGGTAAAAAGCGCTCAACGGTATCTCTCAGACATTCGGTGGATGGCATATTATCTTTTCCTATGTCCTTATAACGCGGATCATTGGCCGGATGCCGCGGATCATTTTTTTCAAGGGCAGGCGGCTGTATATCATAAGCGCGCCGCCATAGGAGGACCTGGTCTTCACCGTATTTTTGAGCTGTCTCCGACTTATTCAAACCCTGCAAAGTACCGTAATGTTTTTCGTTTAGACGCCATGAACGCGTTACAGGTATCCACATAAGGTCCATTGTATCAAGCGTAATCCACAGTGTTCTTATAGCGCGTTTTAATACGGAAGTAAACGCCGCGTCAAAAATGAAGCCCTCTTTTTTAAGCGTTTTTCCGGCTTCGCCGGCTTCAGCAATACCATTTTCGGAAAGGTCAACGTCAGTCCATCCCGTGAAGCGGTTTTCCCTGTTCCAGAGGCTTTCGCCGTGCCTTAATAATACCAAATTAATTTTATTCATTTTTTATGCTGCCCCCGTTTTTGGATATTATACTACAATAAATCGCTTGTTCAAGGATATTTTTAAGCCGTGTCAAGCCAAAATTAAAATGTCCGGTTTTTACCAAAATTAAAATGTCCGGTTTTAATTAAAAGTAGCAGTAGCAGCTTTTCTTTCTTTTTGGTTCTTTTTCTTTCTTTGTTAATAAGTGCAAATTG
>JAQUQI010000007.1 GCA_028716165.1 Candidatus Omnitrophota bacterium | reverse complement strand
TTATAATCAGAGTGTCCTGTGCTGTTTATTGAGACATCTGCTCCTCCTTTTACCGTGGTATCTGTTGTAAAGATAGATGAGGCGGAGACTGCGTTCGGTGTAGATGAATCAGAGAGACAGCGGAGAGTTTCACCATATGATTTATAAATACTATTTTCCATGCCACAGGCACCTGAATAGAATCTTAACCAATAACTTGTATTACTATTATATTGCATTGATAACCAATACCTGCCGTATGAACCTCTATACTCTAAATTTCCTGAACTATAATTTAAAGTGCCGGCTGTATGCAACTTAAGCACCGAATTATACGCTGTTGTATAATCAGTCCAGCCGCCATTTGCATCAGCATTGGTCCATTCTGTTAAAGTAGGTATGCGCCAGTCAGAGCCGAGTAATAAGGTACACGGGTCATTTGCAGTGGTCCAGTCGCTGTTTTCATCTATTGAAGTAATCCACGTTGTTGAGGGTGTGCGCGTTGTGCCGTCATGCTTATAGCCCTGGGGCTTATTAAACTGCCAATACCAGCCTGCAGAGGCCTCTGTAGAGTCTGTTGCTGATGTTGCCTGTTGATCAGCTCCTAAATTCTGCGTTATCCAACACTTAGCCGTGCCTGTTAAATCTGTCAGGACTGTTCCATAGGTTACTGTCTTGTCAACAGGGGCTATGGAACCTGCGGTATGAGTAGCAGTAAAGTTTGAGCCGCAGGATTCTTCATCAGGCGCTGTATTATCAACCGTCAATGTCGCGGTTGAAGGACTGGAGACATTGCCTGCCGCGTCAAGGATATATAGTTTATATGTTCCGTCACCTGCCGGGGCAAGTATTGAGGTGGCTGTTCCTATGGCTGTTGTCATGGTTGAGCCGGCTGTAAACAGAGTAGTGCCGGATGGGGCAAACCAGACATTATAATCAGAGTGCCCTGTGCTGTTTATAGAGACATCTGCTCCTCCTTTTACTGTGGTGTCTGTTGTAAAGATAGATGTGTTCGCGGGCGCTGTATTGTCAACCGTCAATACCGCGGTTGAAGGATTGGAGACATTGCCTACAGCATCAAGGATATAGAGTCTATATACTCCCTCATCTGCCGGGGCAAGTATTGAGGTGGCTGTTCCTATGGCTGTTGTCATGGTTGAGCCGGCTGTAAAGCTGGTTGTGCCTAAGGGGGCAAACCAGACATTATAATCAGAGTGACCTGTGCTGTTTATTGAGACATCTGCTCCTCCTTTTACTGTGGTGTCTGCTGTAAAGATGGATGAGGCGGAGACTGCATTTGGTGCAGCTGAATCAGAGAGACAGCGAACGGAAAACCCATGCGCCTTGCTGGCTTCTTGCATGGCGCTGGCACTGCTGCTGGAGTACAGACAGTAACCGTTGGAGCTGATAGACTTGGTCATACTCCAGTAATAGCCGATCGCGCCTCTGCTGTACAGCGCGCCGGCAGACCAATGAAGATATCCGGCTGTATGCAACTTAAGCACCGAATTATACGCTGTTGTATAATCAGTCCAGCCGCCATTTGCATCAGCATTGGTCCATTCTGTTAAAGTAGGTATGCGCCAGTCAGAGCCGAGTAATAAGGTACACGGGTCATTTGCAGTGGTCCAGTCGCTGTTTTCATCTATTGAAGTAATCCATGTTGTTGAGGGTGTGCGTGCTGTATCGTATTTATAACCCTGGGGCTTATTAAACTGCCAATACCAGCCTGCCGAGGCTTCTGTAGAGTCTGTTGCTGATGTCGCCTGTTGGTCAGCTCCTAAATTCTGTGTTATCCAGCATTGTTCTGTGCCTGTAAGGCTTGTTAAGACTGTTCCATAGGTTACTGTCTTGGTAACAGGGGCAACAGAGCCTGCCGTATGGGTAATGGATAAGCTCTCGCCGCAGGGTATGCCTTCTCCTTCATCGGGGGGTGTCGTATCCAAGTTAACTGTTATGGTAATACTTGCTGATTCCGCATCATATATTGAATATAATCTATTATCATAGGAAAAGCCTTCTGTTGTCTGCGGCCATTCATTTGTATAATCATTTGACATATAAAAACCCTGTCCTGCCGAGCCTGTATCAAAATAAATAAGTATATTATCACTGTCGCTATTAGCAGACAAGGCATACTGCTGTTCGTAGAGATTAAAAGATGTAGTATAAAGGCCCTCATACCAGCCTTTAGCGCCGGCAGGCACTGTCACCTCTTGTGTCTCTCCGAGAAGTTTTGTATCATTGGCTTTATATATAGCATATTTAGCATGATGGGATGAGCCGGTATCGGCATTTTCCAGATACGCTGTAATGGATGCCGGTATAAATTCTAAAGCGGTAAATACCGAACCTCTTATGACATTATTTAACGGTATTGCGCTTGAGCCTATGTCCGTATATCCGAATTCAGGGTCAATAGTAACAGGATATGAGGCATTATTTAACCAGCTCTGGTCAATGGTAATCTTTAAGATGCCTGATACGGTGTCTATGTTTAACTGGCCCCATACCCAGTTGCCTTTATCATCAATTATCTTAGGCCTGTATATGTGAAAGGCCTTGCCTGTTTTGTATTTGCCGTCTTTTTTGCTGTCATGATAGACAGCATATGAGCCGACAGCCTCGTCAGGCCTTACTATGCCCTGGGATTTTTCAGCCTCGGTAAGAGGCGGCTGATAATGAAACTTAAGGCCTTTTGATTCAATGGGAAGGCTTATGATATTTGCTCGGGGCCTTTCATATAAAATGAGCTCAAACTCAAGGCCGCCTTTTTCATTTACCACAAAAGAATGTTGTTTTTCCCCCCTGCCTCGGGCAATGGCCTGTTTTGCAGGCTGTTTATAAAACCCGACACCCATATTAGCAGACTGCCAGCCTATCCTGTCGTTTTTTAACTCAACAGACTTCTCCCTGGCTGGTATGCCTGATTCAGATACCTTTATATCAAGATACGCTTCATCGCCCCACCGTTTAAGCCTTGCCTGCGGCTTAAAATCCCCTGCCCCCGCGCCGCCTATTTCAACCTCATCTTCTCCAAGCTCTATTTTATATCTTTTCTTTAAACCGCCATGGTCCTGCCTTGTCTTGACAGCGCCCTGGACAGGGGCTATCTTAAGGCTCCTTTCGCCTTTTGCCTTTGGCCCTGAAACCAAAACCCCGCCTCTGACAATAGAAGCGGGTGAGAAAAAATAAAATAAAACACAGCAGAGGCAAAATACAAGTATAAACGATACGGCTGTCTTTGCCTTAGTATTATGTAGTATCTTGTTGACAAGCCAGCTCATCTTAATCTCCGTTTTGTCAAATAGGCCCAAAGTATTCGGCTAAACCCTAAGGCCCAATTAAATTTTACCATAAGCAAAGCCTAAAAACAAGGTTAGCGCCTTTATAATAAAATATTATAAGGGCCTCTCAAATCCCATTTTCATCCAATACCCGGATAAAGCCATTAAAATCATCGGGGTTTGCCGCAATTTTATTGTCCGCGGCGTTTACCAAAAAAATAACAGGCGTGCTTAATACCGAGTAATTATTAGCAGGCTGGCTGTTAACGCCCTCTTTTACCTGAAAATGGGCCCAGCCTATAAGCGTCTTTGACATCTCTTGCCACTTTTTGATACCGCCTTCTGTTTCATCAAGATTTACGGCTATGATGTCAAGCTTCTCTTTATTTTCAGCCTGCTCATACCAGCCTTTCATGCCTTTTATAAAATCCAGGCAACCCTTGCATCCTGTTGTCCAGAACAAGAGCAGTTTATATCTGCCGCGGGCCTTATATCCGTGAAAAGAGAATGGCGTATTGTCCGCGCCGGTAAGCGTAAAATCAGGGGCCAAAGCGCCGGGGACAAGCTTTGCCATGCCTTCGGCGCGTTTTGCTATCTGCTGTTTCTTTGACGTAAGGCAATCGGGGTTTTCAATATGCTCTTTAAGCATAGCCATGCCGTCTTTTACATTATATGCTTCAAAGCCTGAATAAAAATAATCCACCATCCAGCCATATACCTTTGGATGGCCTTTTGATGCCTTATGGCAGGCAAGGCCGGCCGCTTTTACGAATAAAGGGGAGCGCTCTTCATCTGTATCTGCTTGCGCTCCGTATAGTCTCATATAATTGTCCATAAACACCGCCAACTGCCTGGAACGGATTATATCAGGGTATGAAAAGTCAATGCCTTCAAAATAATTTTCCAGCAGGCGGGCAGTGTATTCACCCTCTTTTCCGCCCCATTTAACATACGGTATATGCTCAAATTGAAAAAGCTTTGCCGTAAAAAGGCCTTTGTTCTTTGATGCCTGCTCTTTTAGCCATTTATTATAATGGCCGCGCCGGGTTTCATATTCTTTTTCCACCTGCTTATAGAATTTTGATTCTGGCCTGTCATAGGCTAAAAGGACCTGCATGAGAAGGTCTATCTGCTGGCGCCTGGAGCTGTTTTCTCTCATAAAAGCGTCATAGGCGGTATTTTCTTTTTCTCCTAAAGTAAATTTTGTAATATCACTATTATTGCCATATGGAGGATTTATAAATAATTCTATGTCCTCTCCGTTTACAAAGATGTATTTCTCGGCAGGATACGGCCGGTCGGATTCCTTGGAGCGATAATCCATTCTTAAAACAAATTCTCCGGGTATATATTGGGCGGGTATATCAAAAACAGCGGGGTTTCCGTCTCTTATATCAGTTATTTTGGCGATGGTTTTTACAGCCCTGCTCCCTTCAAACGGAATAAGAGAAAAATCCGAGCTGAATACGCCCTGAAGATGGGCAATAATCTTTCTGCCGGACTGCTCCTGGCATAATGAGGGATTGGGAAAAAGGCCTAAAAAAAATACAAATAATATTAAGACTGATATCGCTTGGATAAATTTTATTTTAATAATTTTTTACACCTTTAAATTTTTAAAAATTAAATATCTTTAAGGCATCTTGCAGTAAACGCGTTTGATTTATAAGTAGTATACATTTCACAGGCTGTTGTAGTCTGTATAAAAAGGAAATATTCATATGTATCGCTATATTGGTTACTTGAATGATAATAACCATATGTTCCTACAGCGCCCAATGACCCATCAGCGCGGACAAGACATCCCGCTCTATGTAATTTCAATACCGAGGCATATGCTGTTGTATAATTAGTCCAGCCGCCTGTTGAATCAGCATTAGTCCACTCTGTTGAAGTAGGTAAACGCCAGCCAGAGCCGAGTAATAAAGCGCAAGGGTCATTGGCAGTGGTCCAGTCGCTGTCTTGGTTTATTGTACCAGTAATAAATCCTGTTGAAGGCGTGCGTGTTGTGCCGTCATGCTTATAACCCTGGGGCCTGTTAAACTGCCAATACCAGCCTGCCGAGGCCTCTGTAGTATCTGTTGCCGATGTTGCCTGTTGAGTAGCTCCTAAATTCTGTGTTATCCAGCATTGTTCTGTGCCTGTAAGACTTGTTAAGACTGTTCCATAGTTTACTGTCTTGGTAACAGGGGCAACAGAGCCGGCGGTATGGATAACTGTCATAAGAGACCCACACGCAAAGGTAGAGGCAGTTAATGTTATTGTCAATGTATGAGAGCCTTCTTCAGAGCCTTCTGGCGGCGCTTTAAAATAAAGGCCGAATGAATAAGTTTCATTATTAGCAAACGATTCACCTTTAAGAACATAGGCTGTTGATGAAATAAGATTGCCGCTGGCGTCATCTTCTCTTAAAACAAATTGATTGGCTGTCTGCGTGCCGTCTGTTGATGCTGTCCAGGAGCCTGTTGAGGCAACGCTAATATAAATATATTCAGCCGCGCCGCTATTATTGGTAACTGTCCACTTGTCGGAATCCGATATGCTGACGGACTCTGGCCCAATAGTCCCAATCGCCCATGCCCCGCCTGATACGGATACTGATACCGCGGCAAAAACAGGGCTTACGAAAACCATGATAAAAAGCATCATACCTGCTATTATTAGAAGAGTATTTCTCATGTCCTTCACCTCCAGATCCTTCGCGGCCTACTCTGGCCCCGCCTCCTGCCGCTCTGGATGACAGGAAAATACGCCTGTCATTCCGAGCCCCCCCTGTCATTCCGAGCGAAGCGAGGAATCTAATACTGATTTCCCTTCCAGATCCTTCGCGGCCTACTCTTGCTTCGCCGGTTCCGCCCCGGATGACACAGGGGTCAATGCCCGCGTCGTAAAAAAAACCCTTAACTGGCATGCCAGGACAAACAAATCATTGGGATTGTCCTTCATGCTTTTTACCTCAATGACTGCCTGGTATGCCTTGCCCGCGTATGAGGCGTCATCAGGCACAGCCATATAAAGCTCGAGCCTGCCTGTCTGGCCTGCTTCAACTTTTATCATTTTATTTTCAGGTATTATCCAGCCTGTATCAGGTATATCCGAATAACCATAGGAAAGGCCGGCCGTTGTATTCAAACTATAAAGTATATTTATCTCATAATCAAAGGCCCTATTGCTTTTATTTTTTATTTCAAGAGCGATAGGCCTGCCGGCAATCTTTGAAAACGACAGCTTTTCTCCAAGCAAGACGCCTTCAAGGCTGATATCATCGGGGCCTACCTCAAGGCCCATATCGGCCCGGGCGAAAACGGTAAAAGAGAAAACCGTCATCATGACAAACAATAATAAAACAAACCGCGATGTTTTCATATGCGCCTTCTATTGTTTCATCCCATTAACAAGTATACAATACATAAAATGAGCGGTCAAGTATGATTGCAAGCGTTTTGAAAGTTATAGGGGGCACAGTACCAGATCCTTCGCTAACGACTTCTACCCCGATTGTTCCGCTCTGGATGACACACGGGTCACTCCCAGATCCTTCGCTAACGAAGCTTGCCTCGACGGTTCCGCTCTGGATGACATAATATGACTCTGGCCCCGCTTCCTGCCGCTCTGGATGACAGGCAAAATGCGCCTGTCATTCCGAGCACCCCCCCCTGTCATTCAGAGGAGCGCCGAAGGCGCGACGAAGAATCCGATACTGTCACCGAGGAATCCGATGCTAATATCTCCTCCAACTCTTTAACCCGCGCGGCGGCCTGTTTTGTCCAATCAGAGCCAGGGTCCCCGTAAAAAACCCGCTTACGCCAATACTCAAGCGCTTCGTTAAAATCCTGTCGTTCTTCACAAATCAATGCCAGATTAGAATATGCCGGACAATATGACGGCTCGGCGGATACAGCACCAAGATATGCCTGTTCAGCCTTATCCTTCATCAATTCTTCTTCATATGCCAGGCCCAGGCTATTATACGCCTTGGAGAATTTTTTGTCTGATTCAACAGCCTTAAGAAACCAGCCTATGGCCTCTTTGTTCTTAGACTCTTTCTGCGCGCCAAGGCCTTTGGCATAATATTCACGCGCCAATTCTTCAGGGCCGGGCGCATGCTTTTCGCTTTGGATAACCTGCCTCTGTCCTGTCCTCTGCGCGGGCTTCTGATTTTCAGCCGGTTTATGGGGTAATCGTTCAGGCTGGGCCTCGTCCTCGGGCTTTTGCCTACTGCCTTCAGCTTCAAGCAAAGCCCGGTTTTTATCAATATGTTTTAAGCACCGTTCAAGATAATACCTGACTTTAAGATAATCAGGTAATATTGACTCTGTTTCTTTAAATTTTTCAAGAGCCGCTTCAAATTTCCTGTCCCAATAAAGCGACAATGCCTCATTATACAAAGCCTTTGCCTGTTTGTTTAACTTGTGCAGGCGTTCTTTTTCGGCAAGCTCCACCCGGGCCTTTTCTTCTTTCGCGCGGCGCAGGCCTTCCAGCTCTTTTTGCCTGTTTTGCTCATCGCGTTTTTTGTCATCCAGCTCCTTTTCGCGGGCGGCATCAAGACGGGCCTGCTCTTTGGCCAGCTCTTCCTCTGCCAAGGAAAGGTAATACTGCGTCTTAAGATATTCAGGATTGGCCTCGGCAACCTGCCGCAGTTTTTCGGCGGCAGGCGAATATTCTCCCCTTTTAATTAGGTCCATAGCCTCATCATATAATACCCTTGATTTCAGGCCGTCGGGCAGGTATTCTTTTTCCAATATCTTTGCTATTTCTTCACCGCTTATGTCAGCCTCGCCGCGCATCAGCCTGGGCGTTAAAAAAACTATGACCTCCGTTCTTTTATCCTCCGTGGAACGACTGCTGAATAAGGCCCCCAAAAAAGGCACCTTTGAGACAACAGGCCAGCCCTTAACGGTATCAATCTTTTCTATTTTTGTCATGCCTGATATCATTATCATGGTGCCGTCTTTTACCTTTACCGTGGTTTCGGATTCCGACGTCTGGACTATCGGTATGCGGCTTCCGAGGGTTGTCGTTATTGTCTCTTTGACCGAGCTTACTTCGGGTTTTATTTTCATGACGATAAAGCCGTCGGCGCCTATCCTGGGCGTTATCTTGAATTTGACACCCACGTCTATAAATTCCACAGTCTCGGACGTAACGGTAGTAGACGTCGCCTGGCTCTGGGTCTGCGTTATATACGCCTCGCGCACCCCTACCATGATATAAGACTCTTCATTATTAATCACCGCTATCCTCGGCTGGGAAATTATATTGGTCTTGCCGTATGTATCAAGAAAATTCAAAACAGCCCTGTAGTTGTCCGCGGCAAGCGTTCCCACGGATATCTTCTGGTATTGCGCCAGGACCGCCGGAAAATAGCCGGCGAAACTCAAGCCGTGCATGGCCGCCGCGGAATAGACTTTTTCCCAGTCAATACCCCGCTCAAATTTATCGCTTAAGGTAAGCTCAATAATGTCCGCCTCCACATATACCTGGCGGGTCTCATCGTCAATCTCGCGGACAAGCTCGCCTATCCTGTCTATCTTTTTAGGCAGGTCCGAGACTATGGCCTTGCCGCTTCTCTCGTCCACAATAAGCTCTCCTGTCCCCGGGGTCAGGGCGGATGTTATATGCGTCTTTATGTCCGCGGCTTTGGCATAATTTAGGTCATATGTCGTAGTTGACAACGGTTTGTCTATTTCTTCAAGGGCTGTTTTCATCAGCTCTATGTTTTCAGGCATATCTATCACTATAATGGTCCCGCTCGCTTCATCAGCGACGAGTTTTCCGATGTCCGACTTTAGCTGATTGAATGTCTCAAAGGCGACGGAGGGTTTCGTGTAAGAAACCTTTATCGTCTCTATTATTCTCTGGTCAGAATAATTCCTTCCGAACATCTGTTTGTATTCGGCCTGGCTCATCACGTAATAAATATTATTCACCTTGTTAAGCGCCAGATTCTGCGTAAGCACTATGATATCCAGGACGTCCTCAAAGGCGACATTGTCAAGGTAAATGGTAATGCGCCCTGTCACAAACGCGCTTGGGACTATAGTCTTGCCGGTCTTAAGAGAAAGCACCCTCAAAAGTTCAACTATATCTATGTTCTTTAAATCAAGCGATACCTTGCCGCTGTCGGCAGAAGGCGTTTGCGGACTGTCCGGCAGAACGGAAATATCGTCTTCCGGGCCCGCCAAGCCTTCTTCGGGAGGAAACTGCCCCTGGCCGTTTACAGGCGCATAGCCTGATTCCGGGCTTTCGCCGGATTTGGCCTGTTCGGGCATAAGGCCTGTCGCCTCATCGGGCACAGGGCCGGCCTGATCTTCGTCCGAAAAAGCTTCGGGCGAAGCGTCATCCGGCAGATCAGTTATAGACTGCGGCGCGCTCTCCTGCCGGGCCTGGGCCGTATAAGGGCAAAACAATGCACCTGTTAAGAAAAAACACAATAATAACGCTATAAATAAATTACCCCTTCTCATTGCCATCCTTATTGTCAAAAATATCTGTTTTCTCATCTGAAAAGTTTACAGCGCCCGTAACAATCTTGGGGGTAATAAATATGACCAGTTCGGTTTTCTGCTTTTCCTTTGTCTTTGTAGCGAATAATCCCCCGAATATTGGTGTTTTCGCGAAACCAGGAAGGCCTGTGGCATCGTCTGTATCGGTCTCTGACAATAAACCGGCAATAATAAGCGTATTGCCGTCTTTTACCTTTACCACTGTCTCCGATTCCGATGTCCTTACTATCGGCACCCTTGTTCCCGCCGTAGTCTCCAGCACTTCTTTTACGGAACTCACCTCGGGTTTTATCCTCATGGTTATAAAACCGTCAACACCTATAGTAGGTACTACTACAAGCTTAACGCCCACGTCAATAAAATTAATGCTTTCGGAAGTGACTACGGTCGTCTCACTCTGGCTCTGGGTGGACGTCACATACGCCTCGCGTGTTCCGACGAGTATCTTCGCCTCTTCCTTATTGACCGCGACTATTCTCGGCCTGTTGAGTATCCTTGTATTGCCGTATTCGGAGAGCATATTCATCACCACATTATAATTATCCCTTGATAATGTGCCCATGCTTATCTTTCCGTAGCTTGTAAGCGCCGGGGTTACGGGAAATTTTGACGTCAGGTCAAGGTTATCCATATTCGCGGACCGGAATATCTTCTCCCATTCAATGCCGCTTTGGAAATTATCGCTTATGTCAACTTCCACTATCTCACCCGTTATAAGCACCTGGCGGGACTGCTCATCAAGTTCCTGCAAAAGTTCCGCTATGCGCTCAAGCCTGCGCGGCAGGTCATATATTATGACCTTACTGCTCCTTTCATCAATGATTATCTTGCCGAGTTCCGGCGTAATCAGCCCTTCCAGATAATTTTTTATGTCCGCCATGCGCGCGTAATTAACATTATACACAAGGCTTCCGGGCGGGGCATCAAGCTCATTTATCGCCTCCATTATAGCGCTGATAGCCTGCGGGGTATCGGTGACAACAATAGTGCCTGTAGCGGGTTCTGACACTATCTGGCCGAGGTCTGATTTTAAAAAATTTATTACCCCCATCGCGCTTTCAGGCTTGGCATATGAAAGTTTGATCGCGCGGGTCTCTTTCCTGTCCCAGAATTTTCTGCCGAAAGCCTTTTCGTATTCATCCGCTGTCATGACCTTCATCAGGTTGCCGTTTCTTTCGTAAGCCAAGTTTTGCGTAGTCATAATAACATCCAAGGCGTTCTCAAAACTTAAATTATCTATCAGCACCGTCACGCGGCCCTGCACCGCGGGGGTGGTAATTATTGTTATCCCGCTTCGCTGGGATAAAATCCTGAAAAGCTCTTTTACATCAATACCTTTAAGGTCAAGATATATCTTATCGGTATATTCGCGGCTTTGCTCAACCGCCTCTTCCGCTAAAGAAGGGGAAGGCAACCCTTCTTCTGCCCGCGCCGGGCGCGGGCCGGGGCCTGATGCCGCAAGCAGACAACACAAAACCAAACAGGGCCATGCTCTCATCTTAATTCATAGTCCCTTAGCCCGTCTTTTGTTGATACCTGCAGTATGACGGAATTGCGCAGGACGTCTTTTACCGTGCATTTATCACCAAGTGTATCGCCTTTTTTAACGACAAGCGTCCTGGTGTCCATTTCGCTTTCAATTATCGCCTCGGGCACTTGAGACCATATAATCCCAACCAGCTTATATATGCCAAGCTCATCTTCTATGTTTATCTCCTGTTCTTCCTCGTAAGCGCTTTTAACGCCGAAAGGCAGGAAGATGTCCCTTTCTGATTCCGCTTCAGAAATATTGCCGCGCATTTCAAGCTGGTTGTGGCTTGCCTTTATCAGCCTTTGTATCTGGGTAATATCGGCAGGATGAAGGATAGCGCCCGCGGCACCCGATAATGCGGGGGACACAAACAGTATGTAAAAAAAGACAGCGCTTAATAAGAATGCCAGCGCGAAAAGAGACTTGTTAATATATGCCAGGTCAAATTTTGCTATTTTTAGCCTTAAAAAAGGCTTTAGGATATTGAGCCTGGAAACGGGTTTTATGCCCAGTCGCTTTGCCGGCTTAGGGTGCTGCGCGGGCTGTGATGGCGCTAACGGGCCATGGGTTGAAGAATACTGGCCTTCAAGCAATTTCAGCAGTCTTTCATCCGAGGTCTGCTTGTCCATATCTTAAATCACGCTCCTTGCTATAACCTCTCTTACGTCAACGCCGTCTATAAGCATCTTATCGCTTACGAGAAGGTTTCTTAGGGCATTGTGGCATATAAGATTTATCCTGCGCGGATATCCCTGGCTGTGCCTGTAAATTTCGCTTACCGCCTCATCGGTAAACAATAAAGTCCCGGGATTAAACCCTGAATGTTCCATGCGAAAATTGATAAAATCCTTTGTTTCCGCCTCGTCTAAAGAATTCACAACGTATTTCAGCACTATCCTGTCAAAAAAATTTTTCATCTCCTTAATGCGCGGCAAAAGCTCCATCTGGGAAAATAATACAAGCTGAAGCAGTTTAAAATCATTTGTCTCATAATTTAACAGAACGCGCAAGGTCTCAAGCGAGGCAGGATTAAGCTTCTGCGCCTCATCAACGACAAGGACAATGGTTTTGTTTTCTTCAACGCCTTTCTGGAATAAAAATTTCTTTATCGTTTCCTTATAGTCAAGTATCGTCGGCAGGCCTTCTATCTGCTCCTGCAGGTTAAACGTGCGAACAAGCGACTGCAGGAAAAGCTCCTCACTGCCGGAAGTGGGGTCCATTATCATGTAAAATAAAACGTCCTCGCGCTCCTTGAGCATCTGAAAAAGCTTGCGCGAAAGGGTGGTTTTGCCGACACCCACATCGCCTAATATCACACTCAAGCCCCGCCTAAGGCGTATCTCTATCAACAGCCTTGTAAGAGCGGCCTTGTGCTCGCTGGATTCAAAGAAAAACTCCGGGTCAGGGCTGTTTGAAAAAGGCTCTTTCTTTAAGCCCAGCGCGGTATAATAGCTCATCTATTCTCCCTCAACAGGCCGCATATAAGCCTTAGGGAATACCCCTGGCTTTTAAGGTCGGATAGTTTTTTAAGCCGCGAGTTGACGTCTTTTGAATTATACAGACGGCTGTTGGCTATTTTCTTTTCCACTTTTAAAAGCCCGAGATTGGTATAATAATTAACAGTCTGATATGAAATATCGTGCATCTTGCTTATTTCTGCCGGTGTAATAAGGGATTTTGCCATCGTGTTTTTCCTCCATAAAAGATAAGCCGCGCATCAGGGCTTATAACAGAAATTGCCCGAATGTTATTATAGTAAATTATAGCATCTCTTGTCATATCATATATAATCATATGAGATATTATATCCTTTGTCAAGCGTATTAAGCGGCTGTAAACGTTTTAAACCTTGAGCGCCGAAGGCTATCGTTGTCATTCAGAGGAGCGCCGAAGGCGCGACGAAGAATCCAATACTGACTTCACTCCCAGATCCTTCGCGGCTCACACTGACCCCGACTCCTGCCGCTCTGGATGACAGGCGTATGACCCGTGCCTCGCCGGTTCCGCTCTGGATGACAGGCGTATGACCCGTGCCTCGCCGGTTCCGCTCTGGATGACAGGCAGAGTACGCCTGTCATTCCGAGCGAAGCGAGGAATCTGGTACTCGCCTCCTTTTGTCATTCAGAGGAGCGCCGTGGGCTTCCTTGTCATTTAAGAGGAGCGCCGAAGGCGCGACGAAGAATCCAATACTGATTTCCCTCCCAGATCCTTCGCTAACGAAACTTGCTTCGCCGGTTCCGCTCTGGATGACACAGGGCTCACTCCCAGATCCTTCGCGGCTGACACTTGCCTCGCCTCCTGCCGCTCTGGATGACAGGCAAAGTGCGTCTGTCATTCCGAGCGAAGCGAGGAATCTAATACTGCCGCCCCGGATGATGCGTGAAAACGCTTGCCTCGTAACTTTCAAAACGTCTGTAATACTTGTTGATAACAACAGCCATATGAGATATAATTATTTTATTAAGCTTCCCAACAGGAGACCTGATGCCAAAAACAGCATACGCTCTGAATGACATTCACGCAAAACGGTTATTGACCTATGATTTTTCCATATATGATTACAAGATCAACCTGATAACCGATGTCCCCGTTCTGGTCAATTACATAAAAAATCATTATATAAATACCCCTACTGTAAAAAACCCAAAAAACATTACCATAACCCTGTTGCGCGGTAAAGAAACATACAAGACACTGCGGCAGGATATACTGGCATCCGGCGGTAAAATTCAAAACAATGACCACTATGAATCGTTATTTAACCTTAAAAACAGATCATGGGTTGGCCTTGTTTACAGAAACCAGCAGACTATAGGTTATTACGCGCTGTTTCAAAATACTTTAAAGACATTGTTAAAAATTGACGGTTTCGCGTTTCTGCACGCCTCATGCTGGGCAAAGGACAGGCATTGCGTAATTGCCACAGGGCCTTCGGGTTACGGCAAAACAACCCTTCTGATAAGCGCCGCGGTCAACGGATTTAAGATAATAAGCGATTCCCATACCATGATAGGTAAAAAAGGCCGTAACACCATATCTGTCACATTTCCCTATATTGAAGGACTAAGCAGAAGAAATAACCGCAAAGACACGCTAAATCTCTTAAATGCCGGCTCATGGGAAAGCTACCGCGTGCCGTCTCTGCTTATATTTCTTGAAAAAGCCACGGGGTGGAATTTGCGCTGGCAGGCCATCTCAAAACCGGAAGCCGCGATAAAACTATTGACATCAAGCGTTAATACCTTTAATATGGAGATTGTAAACAACCGCGCTGTAAAAAACATGTTCAACCGATTAAACAGCTTGGCACTTCAGGTAAAAAGCGGCATATTAACAATAGGCTGTGAAAATATCAAAAAAGAACTCTTGAAAAGAGGGTCATTGTGGAAGGACTTGCAAAAAATTATATAAAAAAGGTTCACATAGAACTCACCCGTTTCTGCAATCTTAACTGCATGTATTGCATCAATAAAAAAGACGGTGCCGAATTAAAACACGAAAGGCTGATAAAACTGCTGGATGAGCTCGCCGATGCAGGGGCTTTTCATATTACATTTACCGGAGGCGAGCCGTTTACCTTAAAAAAAATATTTTATTATATAGAACAGGCCCGCGACAGGGGCTTTAGGGTAGATATATTAAGCAATGGGACGCTGATAAATCAGGGCATGGCCAAAAAACTTTATGATTACGGCATCAATGAAGCTGGAGTAAGCCTATATGGAGCAAGCGAAGAAACTTATGAGGCGTTTACCGGCAAAAGAATGTTCAAAAAAGCGGTTGAAGGGATAGAGAATCTCCTTGCCGCGGGTATTAAGGTATACATTGCTTATAATATAAATGCCGTTACCTGCAATGATACCCCGCTTATTAATAGTCTTTTCGTGAATAGGCGCGATGTAGAACTAAAATTTTCAACAGGCGTTTCCGCCGGCAGGCACTGCGACCAGACGCTTACCAAATGTAAAATACCGCTGGAGCAGATACTTCCGAAATTAAAGCAGTGGGGTGTTATAATAAAATCATATGAAAAACCGGTTGAGCCGTCTCCTAAATCAGTTGACCCCTTACCGTGCCATGCCGGCACTGAAAGATGCTATATCGCCGCTGACGGAAAAGTTTTTCCATGCGCCGTATTTCCTATGGAAGCGGGTAATATATATAAACAGCCGCTTAAAGAGATATGGCGTAAATCTGAATGTTTTAACGCTCTTAGAAAATTAAAGTGTGAGGATTATATTGACTGCAAGGTATGTGAATTCAAAAAAACATGTATGTTCAGATGCCCCGCTCAATCACAGGCTGTGACAAATACCTTTGTAAAATGCCCCGAACAAGCTTATACCAGTATCAAGGCTCTGCACGATTTTTGGAAAGAATTATAATGAATAATATAAAACCCAAACATGAAAAATACGAATGCAAAAGATAAAATTCTTAACCGCGAAAAAACCAAGAAGAAATACCAAATACCGGAGATTGAGGCAATAGAGCATCCCGAAGAGGGCACTATAGCGCATGCCGCGGAATGCCCTTCATTTATAGTTTGCGACGGATAAACTGGAGGAGAAAACTATGAAAAATGATGCGAAAGATTTTAAACATTTTGCCAAAAAAAACACTAAAAAAAACTATCAAATACCGGAGATTGAGGCAATAGAACATCCCGAAGAGGGCACTATAGCGCATGCCGCGGGATGCCCTGTATCGCCCGCGGAATGCCCTTCATTTATAGTTTGCGACGGATAAACTGGAGGAGAAAACTATGAAAAATGATGCGAAAGATTTTAAACATTTTGCCAAAAAAAACACTAAAAAGAACTATCAAATACCGGAGATTGAGGCAATAGAACATCCCGAAGAGGGCACTATAGCGCATGCCGCAAGATGTACCGTCTCGCCCGTGGTATGCACGGGAAGTGTTGTTTGTAGATAAATAATATTCCTCATTGAAGAAAGGAAACATATGCTAAAAAATCAACCTGAACACAACCATAAACCTATAATAAATAAACGACAGCTGGCATGGCGGGCAATTGACGGAGAATTGATAATAGTGCACATACCTTCAAACAAGGTATACAGATTAAATCCCATGGGATTATACATATGGGACCGGATAGACGGTCAAAAAAACCTGTCGGACATTATCGGCCTTATCGGAGCTGAATTTGATGCTTCACCGGAAAACATAGAAAAAGACGTATTAGAATTTACCGACAATCTGCTTAAACATAATATCATTAAATATGCGTAATCTGCGCGCTTTGGCAAAGGATTTTCATTCCCCGCGCGACATCAATTCTTGCGTTTTTTCTTTAAAAACCGTCCTATGATATATGCCGTCCTAAACCTATAAGCTATTTCCGTTTTTTTATCGTCAAACGGCAGGCAATAATATTTGGCGAACTGTTCTTTCGGTATATTAATGATATACATAACGGGCTCTACAAGACTGTCATACAGCAAAAAATGGCTGCGGAGATAATTGGGTCTTATCCTTTCAAATAAATACCCTGAAGCTGTATTATCCAAGATAAATCTTTCCATCATCTTGCGCTTTAGAAAATCGGGCCTTAACAGCCGCAGGCCTTTCGCGATACCGGAATGTCCCGGCAGAAGGACTTCCGCCTGAAACAGCAAAAAATACACGCAGTTGCGCATACGTTCCTTCACGCACATATTGATAACGTAATCCCAGTCAAAATCATTCTCATATTTTTTAAAAAGAAGCGCGGTATCAAGAGCGTATTTAAGGCAAAGCGGCTTGCCGAATCTCCTCTGGTGCAGTGCCAGGCTAAACAGGCTGTCTTCGGGTGAAAGCCGGAGAAAATTCTTTCCGTTTATATTAATGTCTCTTGCCCTCTGCCAGACATAGGGCAAAGGTTCCCTGCCATATCGCTTAAAATCAAGCCTTAGATGCAGTTCAACGGCGGGATTGACCATTGCTTTTTTCTGCCGGGCGCTGAAAGGGACATGGCACTGTTTCATTATCCAATAAGACTCGCTTAACCCCCTAAGATCAATGTCATAATTCGCGCTCTTTAAAATATCTTTTGATTTTTCATAATCAGTTTCGCGGACAAGACAATCTATGTCGGACATAGGCCTTACGGGAAATTTTTCATAAAGGTCTTGCAAGAGGGCCGCCCCCTTGATCGGCAGTAATCCAACCCCGTTTGATCTAAACGCGTCATATATGTCCGAATATGTTTCAAGGATAAGCTGGTTTTGCAGGGCTGTCCGGCAATAAATCCAGGACAGGACTTTTTCCATGTCAGAGGGTAACAGGCATTTATAATGTTTTGCCGCTACATAAAAAAACGGGGCAATCTCATGATAGAATAATAAATTATTTAATAAATGCCAATCAATATTTTTATCACTCAATAAGCTCTCAAATTCTGAAGATAACTGTCCATTGACAATATAGCGCAGGGCATGACTGATTAATGTGAATTCGCGGTTGTTTCTAATGTTTATATTTTTTATATTCATTTTGTCGTCATTAGCGAAGCCCTTGTCATTCCGAGCCTCTTATTGTCATTCCGAGCGAAGCGAGGAATCTGGTACTCGTTTTCCTTGTCATTCAGAGGAGCGCCGAAGGCGCGACGAAGAATCCAATACTTCTTTCACTTCCAGATCCTTCGCGGCTTACTCCTGCCTCGCCTTCCGCCGCTCTGGATGACAGGCAAAGTACGCCTGTCATTCCGAGCGAAGCGAGGAATCCAATACTCGCCTCCTCTGTCATTTACAGGGTGTTACCTCATAGGACGCCTACAACACCGTGCCTTAAAACGTCTGTAAAATAAAAGACGCGGATGATCTGCCTTTTATCATCCGCGCCCCTTTTTTAAAACCTCATTATTTAAAAACTATATTTAACCGTTATAGCACCGTTGTGGGAATTAAAATCATCCCTAAAATTAAAGTCATAATCAAAGTCAACCTTTACATTGTTTTTACCCAAAAACGTAAGGCTGGCTCCTATGTCAAAAGAACTCTTTGCAGGTTCGGCGCCTGTTGTGCTAAATGAAGCGCCTCCTCCGGTAAATCTTGAGGTTGTCTCCATTTTGTCGCCTATGAAGTCATAGAGCCATTTGCCCCTTACCGAAGGGATGACATCGTAACCTTCGTTTTTCATTATTGAAGAGACCTTTACGCCGAGCCCTAATTCCAGAAGGTCGTAATGCTGTTTATTAACCGTAAGGTTCAGCGAATCAGCCCCGCTTTCGGTGTATTTTTCAATCTCAAGACGGCTATACTGCAAAGAGGCGAGCGGGACAAAATCTATGTTGCCCGATGGGATATAGTAGCCTGATTCAGCATATGCAGTATACTGCTGGCCGTCATAATCGGACTTTGCCTGCCTGCTTATACTGCCTGCGGACACATTACGCTTTCCTTCATACATATTCCAAGCGAATGAACCGATAAGATCAAAATACAAGGCGTCTTTACCTATATAATTTAATTCATTATTATAGCTGTAGTATAAAGAACCCTGCATACTATCTGATTCCGTTCTGCCGAGGCTTGTCTTTTTGGGTTTTATCTTGCTATACGCGTAGCCCGCACTGATACCGAGAGTGGCCTTTTCCGTGGCGACAAAATCCACGCCGACGGCAGCACCTATGACATCAGCCCTGTAACCTTCAATGCCCTTTCTCTTGTCCTGTTTGGCATATGTTCCGAAACCTTTTGCCCATATATCTTTTGTCTTTATATTGGGGTCTCCTGTGGCAACGCCCGAAGGTCCTCTATCTACTCCGAAACGGCTTATGATAGTCTGTATAAACTGTCCGGCGGCAAGATTGCTGGCGCCTATAACACCGGCATCAACTGATGGCTCAAGGGTCTGGAGCGCGGTATCAACGTTTGCTGCCGAAAGTCCCTCAAGGGTATTTAACACGGTGGTCATATCCGACGTGGGATTGGTGACATTGTCAAGGACATAACCCAAGGCCTTAGCATTGGAATCCGTGCCATTACTGGAAAAACCTGTTGCCGAGCGGTTTGCTGTCAGGATAAGTTTTCCGCTTGACATTGAAGGTGTAAAACTTATTTTTGAACTGGTTGATGTAGTCGTAATCAAGGTATCGTCAATGGTACTGCCGGCGCCGGTATTAAGGACCGTCAGCACGGTGCTATGGGGTATGTAACCGCCTACCGTGACATCAACCGTGCTTGCCGCGGCTGCATCCGCGGCGTCGCCTGTTGACACAATACTGCCGTATTCAGTTGAAGAATTGGCAGTCAATTGCAGGCTGCTGCCGGCGCCTTGAGTATAAACACCGGCTCCTATATCAACTGTATATGTTCCTATATTTAATGTCGCGTTATTGTTCACAGCTCCGGCACCTAAGGCTGAATTATTGCCTACCTGCAGTGTCCCGGCGCTGATTGTTGTGCCGCCGCTGTAAGTATTAACGCCTGATAAGGTAAGTGTGCCTGTGCCGTCCTTTGTAATTGTATTAGCGCCTGTGGCAATGATGCCTGTTATAGCGGTATTGCCCGCTCCGCCTACGGTTATGTCAAAGGCCTCGTCAATAGTAGCGCCGCTTAATGTCAGGGTGTCCGCATCCGAATTGATCCTGGCATTCGCGCCTAAAGTTACAACGCCTGACCAGTTTGTATTACCGCTGATATTTCTAAGAGCACCTCCTGAACTTATACCGGTGCCGCTTATTGTAAGCGCTTCATCAAAATCAAGAGCGCCTGTCACCTGAAGTGCCGCGCCGTCCGCAACGGTAATAGCGCCTGTACCCAAAGCTTCCGCTGACGTTGTAGCGCTTACAACACCGGCGCTGATTGTTGTGCCGCCGCTGTAAGTATTAACGCCTGATAAGGTAAGTGTGCCTGTGCCATTTTTGGTAAGCGTCCCTGCGCCTGTTCCGATAATACCGGTTATATTGGTACCTGCCGAACCACCTATAGTAAGATTTTGCCCGTCACCGCCTACCGCGCCAAGAGTCAGCAATCCGGTTGCTCCGCCAACACCGGTATTCGCGTTAATAGTAGCGGCACCGGTCAATGTAACATCGCCAAAGGTAAGTGCTTGCTCACCGCTGGCGGCTGTAGTAGCAAGACCGACAGTTAAAGTATTAGCACCTATGCTTAATGTACCCAAAGTATGTGTGACACCGGCTACACCGGTAAGTGTATCGGAATTAATAGTCGCGTCACCGCTTACAGTCACGTTACGGCCAAAAGCCAGCCCGGTGTCATTGGCAAGATTAAGTGTGCCGCCTGAGATTGCTACCGCGCCGGCGCCGAGAGCATTTGCGCTGTTTGTCGCGGTAAGTGTCCCGGCGCTGATAGTAGTTGTTCCTGTATAGGTATTATTTCCTGAAAGTATCCATGTGCCGGCGCCTGACTTGGTTATACCTAAAACACCCGTTCCGCTGCCGTTACTTATTACACCGCTTAATGTATTTGATCCCGTGTTGCCGCCGCTAAGAGTAAGAGTTTGCGCGGTATCCGCAAAGCCTGTTATTGTTCCGCCAAAATTCATAAGCTTGCTATTGTCTGTGGCAATGTTGGTAAAGGTGTAATCACCACCTAACAGTATATTGGAATTAATTGTCTGGGTGGTTGCAATGTCGGCATGATTTTGCACGGTGCCGCTCGCTGTAAGGTAAAGAGTACTGCCGCTTAACGTAAAAGCGCCTGCCGCGGCATCAAAGGTGATACCGGAAACGTTTCTGGTATCATCAACCGTAACAGCATTATTGAGCACACCTGTAAATGTCGCTACGTCGGTGCTGACGATCGTTCCGTCGGCAATACCGGGAGCCGAATCACCTACCCAGTTTCCTCCTGTGACCCAAAGCCCGCTATCACTGCCATCCCATGTCGCGCTTGCCGCGAAACTGTTGACAGGCATAAGGCCAATCATGGAAAACACCAATAAAACAGCGCACAGCTTTTTCATACCTCCTCCTCTTTTTTGATAATTTATAATGTAAGATTGGCGGCACTTCACCCAAAAAGATAAAAACGAATTAAGAATTTGAATGTTAGATGACATGCTATATGATTTTTTTCATTTGAAAACATTTTACCGCATACAAAGACAGGGTGTCAACACATTATTTATATTTTTTATAAAAACAACCGCAAACGTTTTGATTTTTATGAAAGCCGCTGTCCCCATTTTGCAAGGCACGGTGTCACTTTTGTCATTCCGGATAACTTGTCATCCTTAGCGAAGCCCTTGTCATTCCGAGCGAAGCGAGGAATCTGATACTCATTTCACTCCCAGATCCTTCGCGGCCGACTCTGGCCTCGCCTTCCGCCGCTCTGGATGACAGACGGATCCCTCCCAGATCCTTCGCTAACGACTCCTGCTTTGCTTATGCCGCTCTGGATGACACATGAACAACACCTGTCATTCAAATGCATAATTGGGTGATATAGAGAATTAATAGAAATATATGGATAGGCTATAAACGGGGGGCAAAATATCCGGTATCTTTGAGGCATCTATATAAAAGCCTGAACACTGAAATATCCGATTTATCAATGTCTACACCTTTAATGCCCGAATCAAGGACCCTGGCTATCATTTTTACATCAGGTATCATGACAAATTTTTCTTTCTCAATCTCAACCATATGCTTGCATGCTTCGGCAATAAAAACCTCTTTTTCCATATCGGAAAAGGATATCCAGTCTGCTAAAGACACTTCGTGCAGACTTAACTGTCGCGCAACCACGTTTATCGCTGGAGACAATACCAAAGACAACATTAAAAATATTATTAACAGACGCATATTAGTGGCTACAAATTATAATTACAGACATTTTGATTTTTACGTTTTGGTGACCGAGCCTCACCCTTGTCATTGCGAGCCTCTCATTGTCATTCCGAGCGTCCTCCTT
Source organism: Candidatus Omnitrophota bacterium (assembly GCA_028716165.1). NCBI lineage: Bacteria > Pseudomonadati > Candidatus Omnitrophota > Candidatus Omnitrophota bacterium. The sequence goes on along the minus strand of JAQUQI010000007.1, from coordinate 46,367 downwards.
GTCATTCAGAGGAGCGCCGAAGGCGCGACGAAGAATCTAATACTGATTTCACTCCCAGATCCTTCGCTAACGAAGCTTGCTTCGCCGGTTCCGCTCTGGATGACACATGGGTCACTTCCAGATCCTTCGCTAACGACTTCTACCCCGATTATGCCGCTCTGGATGACACATGGGTCACTTCCAGATCCTTCGCTAACGAAGCGTACTTCGCCTTCCGCCGCTCTGGATGACACATGGGTCACTCCCAGATCCTTCGCGGCCTACTCTGGCTTCGCCTTCTGCCGCTCTGGATGACAGGCAAAGTACGCCTGTCATTCCGAGCGAAGCGAGGAATCTGATACTAGTCTCCGTAATACATTTTAAGCTGCTATCAACGCGGCCAATGAGGCGCGGTGCATGTCCTCTGCCTGCTGATAATTGACAATGGCAGGGGCCGGAAGTTCATATATACCTTCAATAAGGAATTTCCTTATATCATCTTCCTTGGCAGGCCTGCCAAAAAGCATACTGTAAAGGTTGTCCTTGTTTAAGGCGTTTGTTATGTCAATTACTATGTCCTCTCTTGCGGAAAGCAAAAGCCTTGCTATACCGATATACGGGGCGAGCAGGAGTCCGGCATCTATCCTTTGTTTATCAACATTGAGATATAGGGCCTTTTCATATCCTTCTATGCTCCTGCGGTCCGATATGATTATAAGGTTTCTGCCTGTCAACTCATCTGTTGTCAGCTGGGACAACAAGCGTATCATACAGCCATGAGACTCTTCCAGGGCCTGATGCTGTGCCGTATCTTTTAAAAGATACTTATTGAATATATGGCCTTCGGGAAGCATCTTATCATCAATGGCAACAATGTGGTTTCTTTCAAGGCCGGCCTGATCTGCTAAAAACTTAGGGCAAAGCCTGATAAGCTCTGCCGAGAGCTTGGACTCAATAAGTGTATTCGCCAGGACACCGTTATTCTCGCGTATAGACTCATCTATGACTGATAATAAGTTGTACTCTGTAAGGGTATAAGGCTTGTCGAGTTCAAGGATACCTGCGGAGGAGGATTTGCCGCCTTTATCTTCATCAACTCCGGGAGCAAGGTCATCTAATGCGTTTTCACGCATATGACCCAGATCTGGATCAAAAGTTTTAAACGCCGTTACAATCTTGTGTGATCCAGGACCCGGCAAAACGCTTAACCCTCTCAAGGCATCCTGCTTAATAAATCCCGGGCAGGCTTCATCCTTTAAGTCTTTGCTGTATTTGAATAGCTCCATATCTTTTGTCAATAACCCAATCCGTTTAATCGCTTTCAATGCCTGCTCTCTTACAAACCAGTTATTGTGCCCTAACGCCCTTATTAAAACAATATTTCTTTCCGGAAGCTGTTTGGAAAACTCTTCTAGAATATCAATAGCGTCTTCACACGCTGAATTATCACCTATATTCAGTACATCCGAAAGCATCGGAATAACTTCGGGGCCTAATCTTAAAAGAATTGATTTTACATAAAAACGCGCATTACTTGTGCGATTGCCAAGCTCTCTAATAACAAACGGCGCGGACTTAATGCCAAGCCTGGTTAAGACATCAGCGGAATATGTCCTTATGTATAGATCGTCTTCTTTTAAAGCGTTTGCAAGGTCATCGGCAGCGATAAGCCCTATCCGGAAAAGTATCTCGGATACCCGCAAACGCAGTTTATGCTTATTAGAACCTAATGCCTCTATTAATATAGGTACCGCTTCATTACCGAGCCGGAAGAATATATCAGATGCCCTTTCCTGCGCGGCCTTATTTTCACCCTCTAACTGTCTCATCAAATTTTCTACATCAAATAATTTGCCGCGGAGAATGCGCCAATATAATGAATCCACGGCTTTAGCTAAAACCTCATTCGAATTTTTCCTGGCCTCTATAATAGGAATGGCGGGGTAGCCGATATTATACAATTCTTTGCTTGCATTAGCGCGAACATTAGGATCGGCATCACCCATGTCCATTATATATCTTTTGACTTTCATCTCAACGGTAAGCTTATCTAATGCCGCCAAAGAACGCATGGCCTTGACACGCACATCGTATTCGCTGTCCTCCAAGGCCTTGTTTAATGCGGACACAACCTCTTGCGAAGGAATACCAATAGCCCCAAGTGAAGCCGCGCTTGCAGTCCGCAGGCCTTTTTCTTCATCAGAAAGCATCACCTTTATAAGATACGGAATGGAAGGTTCGGCATGCTTACCAAGCCTGCCAAGCTCTATTGCCGCGCGATAACGTTCATCCCGTGTACCGCTTAATTCGGCTATATACTTTGCTACTTTACGCTCGGTGATATGCCACCAGGGAAAAGTCTCTACCGGCGGCGCGGAAAGCGCGTGCGTTAAATCCGCTGTAACATTACCTGCCGCGGCAGGGGCGCGTAAATACTGCGTATTGCTATTATCAAGAACCTGCGCGGAAACAATTGACGAGGCAGAAAAAACAATAGCCATAGCAATGTTTATTGCTTTAATAATAATCTTTTTCATAATAACCCTCCGGGTTTTACTGCTTTCACTCCCAGATCCTTCGCGGCTTACTCTGGCCCCGACTTGTGCCGCTCTGGATGACAGGCAAAGTGCGCCTGTCATTGGGGGCACTGCTTCTGTCATTTCAAGCGCCCCTCGCTGTCATTCCGAGCGAAGCTTTTGTCATTCCAAGCGAAGCGAGGAATCTAATACTCATTTCACTCCCAGATCCTTCGCTAACGATGCATGCCTCGCCTTCCGCCGCTCTGGATGACACATGGGTCACTCCCAGATCCTTCGCGGCCTACTCTGGCTTCGCCTTCTGCCGCTCTGGATGACAGGCAAAGTACGCCTGTCATTCCGAGCGAAGCGAGGAATCTGATACTAGTCTCCGTAATACATTTTAAGCTGCTATCAACGCGGCCAATGAGGCGCGGTGCATGTCCTCTGCCTGCTGATAATTGACAATGGCAGGGGCCGGAAGTTCATATATACCTTCAATAAGGAATTTCCTTATATCATCTTCCTTGGCAGGCCTGCCAAAAAGCATACTGTAAAGGTTGTCCTTGTTTAAGGCGTTTGTTATGTCAATTACTATGTCCTCTCTTGCGGAAAGCAAAAGCCTTGCTATACCGATATACGGGGCGAGCAGGAGTCCGGCATCTATCCTTTGTTTATCAACATTGAGATATAGGGCCTTTTCATATCCTTCTATGCTCCTGCGGTCCGATATGATTATAAGGTTTCTGCCTGTCAACTCATCTGTTGTCAGCTGGGACAACAAGCGTATCATACAGCCATGAGACTCTTCCAGGGCCTGATGCTGTGCCGTATCTTTTAAAAGATACTTATTGAATATATGGCCTTCGGGAAGCATCTTATCATCAATGGCAACAATGTGGTTTCTTTCAAGGCCGGCCTGATCTGCTAAAAACTTAGGGCAAAGCCTGATAAGCTCTGCCGAGAGCTTGGACTCAATAAGTGTATTCGCCAGGACACCGTTATTCTCGCGTATAGACTCATCTATGACTGATAATAAGTTGTACTCTGTAAGGGTATAAGGCTTGTCGAGTTCAAGGATACCTGCGGAGGAGGATTTGCCGATAGGTATTTTGACGGCATATCTTCGCAGATTAAGAGTATTAACAACATTCAATTGTTCAAATAAAAACCCGAATTTTTCCTCAAGTTCCTTGAGTATATTATCTATAGTTTCTTCGGGTAGTGTCCACATTGCAAGCTTTATTTCCGGTATTCCAAACGCTTTTTTTCTTGTTGAATACAAAAACTGCTCTTTTGTCTGTTTGCCGGATTCCAGCTTGGCCCTGTCAGAGGCAAAGGCCGGATCCGTCAGAAGTATCTCATATATTCTGTTGAGCAGTTCCTTCGGAAAATATTTGCTGTCAAATATTATATTCTGAAATCCTGTCGCAAGATGAATTTCAGAAGCTTTTTTATCAACAAAATGATGAAACGCCTCATCAGGCAAGGTGGACGCGCCGTGCTGGACAGCCCCGGACATGCCGTATTTCTTTTTTACTAATGCGCTTACCTTTTCAATTATATCAAAATCAATGTTTACCTGCGCGAGACTGCCGTCCGGCAATGGGACCCCTCCATGAGCCGTTCCTGTCTGTATGCTCAACTTGCTTAAACCAACGGATATATTATCGGCGGTAAGCATGCCGTTTAATATGTCCATGAAAGCCTCCACGTCATCAAGCGTGGTGTTCCTGTTGCCGACTTCTCCTACCTCGCCTCCTATAGATATGGTGGTGTTTTCAGGTTCTATAGACCTGATATTTTTTATCAATTCAGCAATAGCGCGCGCGTTCGGCATTTGCTGTTCCTTGAGACTGCCTTCTGTCAGGGCCAGCGTGGATGTATCCACATCAATATTTCCGAATTTAGCGTCAACGATAGCTTCTCTGAACAGGTCTTTCAATGCCTTTATCTCTGAATCGTAATCTTTTTTGGCATTGACCTGGCCGTGATCTATCTGGAAATACAAAGGCCCTTCATAACCTTCTCTCATTGCAGCCAAGGTAATCTGGCCAGCGTATTCCAATACGTCCTGTCCGGTATAACCTAACTCGCTTCTTGCTATTTCAAATATCATTACCCCGACATTGCGCTTAACAGCGGCTTTGAATGCCGCCCGGGCGGTATAATAGGTTAGCCCTCTAATATTTATGGCGGGAACAGTAAAACCGCCTGTCCAGCCTTTGCCCATTACCATGTATAGATTATGTATTGAGGCGGGAAATATTTTTTTTACAGATGCTATTTCAAATATCTCATTCAGCATCTTAAGCCTTTCCGGTTTTCCCGTCCTGAACGCAAGATCAAAAGCCATATTATCAAGCATCTCCTCGCTTATAGATTGAAAAAAACCGGGCTTTTGAATAGGTTCAAAATCAACCCCGCCGTTGAGCGTCTGCCCTGCTGAAACAAATTCAAAGAAGATAGGATTATTGGCCGAAACAGCCGGTATCTTCATAAGGCTTCTATAGTCTTCGAGTGTCTGGCGCACGCCTTGTGGCACGCCGGTAATAGAGGCTAACTTAAGCTGTTCCAGGCTATCAAGAACAAGTCCTCCCACGGAAATATATCTTAGGCTGACAGTTTCCCCAATCTCTCCACTGCCATGAGCAGCTTCAAAAGAACAAACAAACGTAGGGTCATTGGATGAGGCGCGAAATACGAATCTGCCTATATATTCTCCATTTCTTGAAAAACCTATATCCGCGTATCTAAACAACCCGCCCGCGGATTCGTCGTCTTTATACGTATCATAACTCTCAACGCTGATTTTACCTATAGGAGTCTTGAACTCCGCGCCTTTTTTAAACACTTCTGACAAAATTTTTATCGCGTGGTCCCTGCCAAGCGCTATAATCTTCTGCGGCGGCTTGTGGCCGGTTCCGTTGACAAGATATTCTACCGCTTCTTTATAATTCCATCCCGTATCGTTGTGCTTATGAGAAGAAAGAACGGCCAATAGCGGCTGTGAAAACTCCGGCTGAAAACGGGGAGACTGCTTATAGGCCACGGGTTTATATTTAAAAAGAAGGTCAGAGTTCATTACGGCAAATAACACTGCTACAGCTATTGGATTTTCAAACTCGCCCGCGGCATCAAGCCAGATATGACCGGAACGTTCTCCATAAATTGGGACGGTAAATCCGTTGGTCTGAAGAAAACGGACTCTTTCCTTTAAAAAGACGTAGCCGGCATCGGTCTGTTCCGCGCGCACTCCATACAGCTCTGCCTCGTCGTCAACGCCCCGCGTTGACAAGACATCACGCACCACGGCAATCGGTCCGGTCTGTTCATAACCGCACCCTTTAATGAGAAATTTCAATATAGCCGCCATAACATTGTCCGGTGACAATACGTCTACACCGCCTCTTCCGTCAGGCACGCAAATAGCCCCTCTGTCGCCGTCAAGGTCAAAAGCAAGGCCAAGGCCTGCTCCGGATTTAAGCATCTCGGCTTTCAGGTCTTCTAAATTTTCAGGCTTTGACGGGTCTGCCTTATGATTTCCTTTTAAAAGCATGGGTTCGGCATGCAATGATATTATCGCGGCCCCCAAATCAGCAAACGTCTTTTCAGCTATAACACCGCTTGGTGTATGGGCAGAATCTATAACAACCGTCATGCCTTTCAACGGCTGTTGCCCTGCCATACTATTGTTCATCAGCCTGGTCATTGCCGCCGGGTCTTTTGACCGCATAACAGTCCTTGCCCGGACAGCCAGCTCTTTGTTGTGTTCACCTGAAACTATCCTGCCTAATAAAGTGATAAAATCCGCGGCTTCAGTTTCTGTGCCATGGCAGGCATTCAGACTGCCCATATCCTGGCTTTTATACGCGTTTATAATATCGGGCTCTTCTATCATCAGGGTCAACAGGCCATAACTTACATCTTTTATCTCTCTGGTGGTGAGGCTTTGCAGTTTACCGTTTCTGCCCATTATGCTAACTTTAAATCCTGATACACCATCGCCTGTTACATGACTTGAGGTCATAAAAATACCCATAAGCGGCTTATGCTGTATCACAGACCATGAATAAGCGGCGGCGCTGTTACGCATAGTTTGTGAAATATCAATTACATTAAGCCCGCAATATCTTACTCCCGCGATAACAGCCTCGGCTATTTCGGGATTAACGTCACGGCAATCCCGGGCAAAAATAACAGTTTTATTGTCTACATGAAAACTGGACATGTTGTCCAGGGCCATTCTCGCCCAGATAATCCCCATCCTAAAAGCTATGCGGGGGTCAATTTCGCGGCCTCTTGTCCGGTAATCATAATCCCTGAACATATCCCTGTCTAATATTTTTTTTATATCACTGAATTCTCCGTAAAAGAAATCTTTATCAATAAACCGGCTGTTGAAATTGCTTAAAGCTGCTGACATCTGCCTTAAGGTGTGAATTTTGAGATCATTGGCATAAATAGTATTCGGAAACACAAAACTAAGCAAAACAATGAAAACTACAGCTCTTCTCAATACTGTCTTCACAATGTTCTCCTTATTTTTAACAACCGTTACTTTTCCCTCGGATAAACATATTACCGCGCGCTTTGATTATTATTAGAATTGATTAAACAACCGAATTGATAGTTATTATATTTAGCGTTTGAAAAAACGATATTTATGAAAGGATTATTTATAGGCATACATATCTAATGGTGTAGTGAGAATGTCTATTAAATGGTATTTTATATCAAAATAAACTTTTTGTCAAGGAATTAAGAGCTTTTTTAAAACTTTTTTTATTATACAGTCATGTAGATGTTTTGGATTTGATTTGGGTCGTAACTTCTGCCATTCCAAGTGCCACCTCTGTCGTTGCGAGCGTCAATTCTGCCACTCCGGACAACAGGGTGGGGCAGTACCAGATCCTTCGCTAACGACTCTGGCCTCGCCGGTTCCGCTCTGGATGACAGGCGTATGACTCGTGCTTCGCTGATACCGCTCTGGATGACAGGCAAAGTGCGCCTGTCATTCCGAGCGAAGCGAGGAATCTAATACTGTCACTCCGGACGACACACGAGACAGTATGGTGCTTAAAAGGTTCAAAACGCACTATAATATCTATTAGTTCAGTATCTTACAGTTTGACAGGCGCAAAAATCAGATTCCTGGTCCAAAGCGATAATATTTCCGGAAAGCTCATTCGGTTAAGATAGACTCCTATTCCGGATTCTTCGGAAGTTATATTAATTAAACTTGTCTTATTGTCCCACGGTAATCGCAATAAGTTTATACCCAAAAAAGATATTTTTTTGAGGACATCGTAAATTACAGGAATGAATATATCAATATTGTCGCCAGCTATAATTATATTATTCAATCCTCCCATAACAGATATCGTCTCCCCTATATATTTCATTATCTGGGCGCTATACACATTAAACGCCAAGTCAACCTTAGGGTCTTTACCTTTAAGCTTGAGCATATCTTTTAATTCAATGTCATAACCGGTAAGGCCGAGGAATCCGCTCTCCTGCTTCATCATCTCGTCAATTTTATAGCTCGAAAAATGCTGGACATTCATGAGATAAAATATTATCCCGGCATCCAAGTCTCCGCAGTGCGTCCGGGACATAATGCCTTCCAGCGGCGTATACCCCAGACTTATGGACAGCGGGCTCTTATTACGAATAGCGCATATAGTCGTTTGTTTGTCAAAAACCATTGATATGTTTTTCCCGCTTTCCGGGAATATGCCGGCGTTTGCTTCATGAAATATTCCGTGAAACCCCCGCTTTTTTATTTTATTATTCCGGTAATACTCAAAAGGCAGCGGGTAATATCTTTCTTTATCCGGTAACCTCAAAAAAAACGACGTCTCAAAAAAAGCAATGAGCCGGGCATTCTTAAATACCCTGTAAAATCTTTTCAACATCTCAACAGTCAAGGGGACATAAAAAGGAAAAAGATCCGTAAGTTTTGAGAACCTGGAGAAAAACCCAGGACATAAATGCGCCGGATTTTTAAAATAATCGCCTCCAAACAATATCCTGAAAGAAATAGCTTCAACGGTATCCATGCAGGAAACAGCGCGAATAAAATCCCGGAGAACATTGTCGTCGGTTATCTCATCAGCATCCTTCGTAAAAACCGGCGGCAAAGAACCATGCTCTCCTTTGAATCCCCAGACCTTAATCTCTTTAAGATTATAATCAACAACCAGTATCATTTTTCATCAACTCCCTGTATGCTTGCCGGGCGATCATAATTTCCTCGTCCGTAGGGATAACGAGAACTTTCGTCTCCGACCTAACAGATGAGATATCTCCTATATTACCTCGGCAGCCCGCGTTTTTACCTTCATCCAGCCGGATGCCCAATAACTCCATGCCTCTGCAAACACCCTGGCGCAAATCCGGACAGGACACCCCCAACGAATCCGTAAAAATCAACATATCCGCTTTTTTCAATATCAACGAATAAAAACCTACATACGACCTTACCCGGCGTATATACATATCAAATACCATCCGGGCCCTGGGATTATTCCTCATATCCCTGATAGCGTCCCGTAAATCGGACGAAAAATTTAACACACCCAAAATCCCGCTTTTGTTGTTAAAAACACTTTCGGTCTCTTCAGGGGAAAACCGTTCTTTAAACATTATGTAGAATATTATGCCAGGATCAATATTGCCACAGCGGGTATTCATCATCAAGCCCTCAAGCGGGGTATACCCCATGGAATTGTTTACGGATTTGCCGTTATTAATAGCGCAAACGCTTGAACCGCCGGTCCCCAGATGACAGCTTATTATTCTCTGCGAAGATTTGTCTTTCCCCAAAAATTTACAGGCCTCCTCCATAACATACTGATGGGACAGGCCGTGGAAACCTATCCTGCGGATATGATACTTTTTAATAATCTTTAACGGTAAAGCGTAAGTGGAAAATTCCGGGGGAATGGATCTATGAAAAGAAGTATCAAACACTATAAACTGTCTTATGTTGTAATATTCATCGTAGCAGAATTCAATCAAACGGTAAATTATAGGATTATGTATAGGCGCGAGCGGCAGTGTATCTTTTAACTTGCGTAAAACCACTTTGTCAACTTTCATAGTCTTGGAAAACAATGTCCCCGGATGAACATAGCGGTGCGCGAAAACATCAAAACATATATCAGAGTTTTCCGCGCTGTCTCGTGCTATGAGCTCCAGGGATTTTTTAAGCGCGGCCGCATGATTGGCAAGCGGTACTTCCACCACCGTTTTTTTCCCACAAGAAAAATGTGTAATGCGGGAAACACCCTGGGTCTTTATGCCCACCCTCTCGGCTTCTCCACGCACAAGTTCGGTGCCGCCCGGCATTTTTATTATCTTATACTTCAAGGACGAACTGCCGCAATTAAGCACCAGTATGTTTACCGTATTTTTTTTAAATCTCATCGGTGCTCCAGCCGAATATCGGCATGCCTATGTTGCGATGGATTATCAGCGCCTGGCCGTAAACCGCCTTTTCCAGTTTATCTATGCCCAGCGTCTTCTCCGCGGGATCCAGATCATTTTCCGAGCCCGGGCCAAAACCTATAGTGGGTATCCCAAGCTGGGCATACGTATAAGAGCCTTCGGTAACAATATCCTGCCAATACCCGAAATCCGACTTAAACCCGCTTTCGGTTATACTCTTAAGCGAGTTTAAAGCAAAAGGGCGATGGCCATCCATAGCCCATGGCTTAAATTCCTTTTTAGATAAAAGTTTAAGCCCTGTGTAAGTCCTGATCTTCTCTTTAACCAAGAGGGCATTTACAGTAATATCTGTTTCCTGTTTGTATACCGCCTTGGCCAAATTTTTGGCCTTATCCAGAATAAACCTTTTGGTTTCCTCCGGGACAAAACCCCTGTCTACCACTATCCGGAATTCGTTCATTTCCTCCTGCGGCCGATAACCGCTGTAACGCACATCTTTTATCCTTAAGTCAGAACGCCCAAGATTAAAATCACTTGGTAATTCTTTAGAAATTTTCTCCAGTTCGTTTATCAAAGGAAACATCGTGCCCAGCATGTTGATTCCGCGGTTCTCCAAAAAATTCTTATTTAATTTGCCTTTTACCACGATCTCGTACTCCATCCTGCCCTTGTGCCCGAGATTTATGTTAAAACCGGTAGGTTCGCAAAGAATAACGCCTTTAATCTTCTTGGTTTTATCTTTCAAAAAATTGTCAAAGAGATATTTGATTCCAAAAGCGCAACATTCCATCCGCGGAATACAACAAACTATCAAATCACCTTCCAACGGAAGCATAGCCCTTTTGAGCAAGGCTCCTGTATAAATGCTGGTAATAATACCGGACTTAAACCTCACCATATCGTTACCGTGCAAACCCTCTATTTTTTGCCGAGTTGCGGAAACAGCACTGACATGAGACAATAGCACCAGGGATTCCTTATTCCGATAGCCTTTTATTATCCCTATCAGGTTACCGGATTTATCCTTGGTTACCTTGTCAAAATTAAGAGCCTTCATTTCGCCGGTAACAATATCCATAAACTCGCCTATACAACCCGGTTTGACTTCAATGCTTCCGAGTTTCGCATAAAATTTAATCAGCGCCTCTTTAAGCCCCCTGGATTTTAATCTTATCAGTTCTTTCACGGAGAACCTCCTTTTGTTTTGTTTAAGTTAACAGTTTTAACTTATAGTTAACATTTTTCCCAAAAAAAATATCCCTATTTTAAAAGGTCGGGGGGGTTATGACCCAGACAACTTCCGTCTCATCTTTGCCCGCATTTTTAAAGTCATGCGGAATGCTTGAATTAAAATATATGCTGTCGCCTTTCTTTAGTATGTAAGATATCTCATTGAGCGTTATTTCTATGGAGCCTTTTAAAACCAGCACAAATTCCTGCCCAAAATGTTTATATGCTCTGGAGCCGGAAGACGCACCTTCCTTGAGTTTAAAAAGTAGAGGTTCCATCTGCTTATTTGCGTCGCGCGATGTCAAAAGATAAAGACTTATCCCCTTGCTTACTTCATGGACATGTTTTCTCTCATCGGACCTAACCACTGGGTTGGTTTCCGCTTTCTGCCCTTCCCCTATTAGTTCGCCAATGGTTGTAGAGAGAGTGTCCGCAATATGCTTGAGGGTCGCCAAAGAAGGTGAAGATTTGCCGCTTTCCAACTGGGATAAGAAACTGGCACTGATACCGAGGTTATTCGCCAGACGCCTTAAAGTCAAGCCTTGTTCTTCCCGTAGCCTTTTTATATTTACACCAACTATCTTCATCTTCTCTCTATGTCTTATGTCAACAAGAATACCTCAAGAAATCATATCTGTCAAGTATGATTTAACGCGTTAACTATTTATTAACAACAGGCTAACCCCCCTGATTCCGCGCTAAACCACATCATAGTCGTTTTGGCTTTTATTTGGGTCGTCACTTCTGTCATCCCGAGTGAAGCTTCTGTCATTCCGAGCGAAGCGAGAAATCTAATACTCGTCTCACTCCCAGATCCTTCGCGACCGAGACGTGCTCCGCCTTCCGTCGCTCTGGATGACAAGCGGGGTCACTCCCGGATCCTTCGCGGCTTACTCTGGCCCCGATTATTGCCGCTCTGGATGACAGGCGTATGACTCGTGCCTCGCTAATACCGCTCTGGGTGACAGGCAAAGTGCGCCTGTCATTGGGAGCGAAGCGAGGAATCTAATACTGTCACTCCGGACGACATACAAGGCAGTATAGCGCTTAAAGGATTCAAAATATCTGCATATGGACTATATATGGATAAAATGTTTGCTAACGGGGGGCAAAATATCCGGTATCTTTGAGGCACCTATATAACAGCTTAAACACTGGAATATCTGATTGATCAATATCTACGCCTTTAATGCCTGCATCAAGAACCCTGACTATCATTTTCACATCAGGTATCATGACAAATTTTTCTTGCTCAATCTCAACCATATGCTTGCATGATTCGGCAATAAAGACCTCTTTCTCCATATCGGAAAAGGATATCCAGTCCGCGAAAGACACTTCGCAAAGACTTAACTGCCGCGCAAACACGTTCATTGACAGGGATAATGTCAGGAACAATATTAAGAATATTTTCAAAACATATATTCGCATATTTATTTATGGTATCTACCTGCTAACCGCGGACGTTTTAAATTTCACCCGGGCCGTCAATTTTACCATTCCAAGCGGCCTCGCTGTCATTTCAAGCATCACTTCTGTCATTGCGAACGTCCTTCTTGTCATTTAAGAGGAGCGCCGAAGGCGCGACGAAGAATCTAATACTCATTTCCCTCCCAGATCCTTCGCGACCGAGATGTGCTCCGCCTTCCGTCGCTCTGGATGACAAGCGGGGTCACGCCCAGATCCTCCGCTAACGACTTCTACCTCGATTGTTCCGCTCTGGATGACAGACGGGCCACTCCCGGATCCTTCGCTAACGACCCCTACCGCGACTATACCACTCTGGATGACGCACGAAGTACTTCCATTGAACACGATTGAGCACGTAGGGTGTCTCCAAATAGGACGCCTGCAATACATAAATTATTTTGCGCAAGACGCTAATTTACCGCTATTTTTTTCTAATAGTTGCTCTAACTTGGTTTTCTCTAATGGTGCAGAAATATGAATAGCATCAGGCTCTCTCTTTTGTTCTTTAAATTTAAGGTCCAATTTTACAAGGTTATCCGAAACAAACTTCCCAATGTTAAATAATACTTCTACGCAGAATTTTCCTACCCCTTCTTTCAATGTTGAATCTTCTTTGGCTAACCCACTTAACTCATTAAGATATGCCTTAATCTTAAAAGCATGATATTTTATCAAATCAACAATTTTGACAGAAGGGTGCCTGTAACCAATTTCTAGGTGGAGATTTAATGCTTTCGCATAATCCAACAGATCCTGTATTGTCAAATTTTTATCAAAAGCACTTTCAATTTTAGAAATTCTGCTTTGGGTACAACCGATTTTTGTTGCAAGATGCTTCTGCGAAAGATTATGGTCGCATCGTAAATAAAAAAGAAATTTTGCCAACGTTTTACCTTTAATTTGCTTCGTAGCTAAGTCTTTAAAAGTATCGTCTTTTGAAATTCCTTTCACCATCTCTAATACGTTCTTATATTTTGTGCCCATAATCCTCACCTTCTTTCGCTTATTTTTTTACTTCAAATAATTTATATTTACTTTTCCTATTCAACCCTTTTTCTTATTTCTTTCTTAACAAATTCCCGGCAAAGATTGATATCATCTCGTTGTGTACCCTTATCCCCAATCGTAATTAAATAAAGTATTTTATTCGTAATATCCGGATAAACATAAAGCCGGGTTTGCTGCAATTTTATCTTCTGTCCGCCACCTTTTTGATCAATTGCCTTTATACCGTCCGGCTCACCGTGAACAAATCCGCCTCTCGCCTGGAGAGGGTTATTGACTTCGTTTAAGGTTTTGAAATAAGTATCTAAGTTTCCAATTACCGCTGCGAGCTCATGAGGATGCTTCTTTTCATACTGCTCATACTTACGCTCATAAACATCCGTCGTTTCTATTGCCCATTCCTCCATTGATAATATCCTTCTTCATTTTCGCCTATAATGTTAAATTACCAATTCTTAATCAGAATAATAACATGTAAATTTATTCCTGTCAAGAATATTTTCTCCCGCACCCCCATACTCATGATGTATCACAGGTTCATGCAATCCTCCTATTTGGCAATACCCTACGTGTTGGAAACGCAAGTGAAGATTTGTATAGACGTCTACCGACCTGATTAGATCCCTCTCTAACGAAGCTTGACTTGCCTTCCGCCACTCCGGATGATAAAAGGAGCTATTCCCGCGCCTTAATCATTTTTAAAATTATTTAGCTTGCTCGGCGAAACCGAGAATATAACCATTGCAATCCCTAATATAAAATTCTTTCATCCCATACCAGGTTATGGAAATATCTTTAATAATAGAGACTCCTTTCTCTTTAAAGGAATCCCGAAGCGTTTTAACATTATCTACATCGCAATAAAAAGCCGCGGATGCGCCAATAGCCGCGCCTTTGAGCGCCGGGATATCTATCTCATACTCATCCTTACGCATAAACATCACAAACACCTCATTCCGGCTGACCATTGCATAAGCATATTTTTTGCCTTCAATGATACTTGTCACAATAGTTTTTTCGTGTTCCGGGACAAGCATGTCAAGTTTAAAGCCAAGTTTATCAACATAAAACTTTACCGCTTTAGCCACATCATTGACCATCAGATCAGGAGTAATCTTCTTAAATTTTACAGTCATTATTTTTCCTTAAAGCTTTAAGATCCGTTATAATGCCGTCTGCCAAAATTACTCTTACAGGCTTTACGCTTCTTTTTGTATTTAGATAAACCCATTGCCAACTGTCAAGAATTATACCTTAAGACTTAAGGTTCTTTTCCATATAAAATATTTCTATCGCACTGCCGCAACCGTACGGCTTTTTCTTAAAAAACGAATACCCCAATTTTTGATAAAGATGCTTATTTTTTTCACTCTTTGAACCGACGAAGAGTTCAAATCGTTTGGGCTTGAAACAACCTTCGATCGCTTTCATAAGAGTTGTGCCAATGCCCAGATTCTGCGTATTGGCAACGACAGCAAGTCTTCCGATATAACACGTCCCTTCTTTTTCATAAGCCCGGACTGTCCCAACAATCTCTCCAGCGTCAACAGCGTTGAGAAACACGTGTGTTTTAAATTCTGCGCGTATTTCATCCAACGTCTGTTTGAGCGGAGCGATATCATAATCGCCATAAAGATCGGCTTCTCTCTGGAAAGCCAATTTCTGCAAATCCAATATTCTTTCGGCATCTTCAATTGATGCTTCCACAATTTGTACCGGCTTCAATTTGTAGTTTCTTTCCTTATTCATCAAACATGTTTTTTTAACTGTTCAAGGTTATTTTTTGCTTCAACAGAATGCTCTAAAACAAAGTTGAGATCCGCGCAAGAATAATCTTTGCATTCAGCACACGTTTCTATCTTCTTTGCCCGGCAGCATTTGGTTATTTTACACAGATTCCCGCAATAATAAGATTTTCTCCCGCCCTCTTTGCATCCATCACATAAAACGTGCTCCGGCTTGACATCAGCTTTAAATTGTACAGACCAAGCCTTGGCAGCTTCAGCAATTTTTCCCGCATCGCATGATTGTGTTGCAAGAAAACCAATACACTTTGAACAATCTAATCCGCAGTAAGCAATCATCTTCTCATCCTTTCTAGGTTTCGCGTCTATAATTAGTGTGGGCGTTTTTACCCGCCATCCCCGTCGGAAGGGTTTGCCTAAGATCTGGCGGGCAGTCGTGGACGGTAGGCGAACCCTACAACATCAAGAAATACAACTACTTGTGAAAACAGCAAAATGTCAAAGTCAAATAAATTCACGCCGAATCATGCTTATAAGCTGATTCCTTCCAATTGCCTCATTGAAATGCTACCACCCCACAAATCTTTTCGCATAGCAATTGCCACGTGATGAAAATATTGCTGAGAAGGCATTTTAATAAATCTTTGCATAGAATCAAGAACTTCTCCGGAAGCAAAAAGAATCATGTTATTTAGTTCCATTATAAGCTCATCCTTTAAATCCTGAGGCGTTCGGATATATTCACGGCCATGTTTCTGCAACATTGCTTTATTCTTATCGAAATCCAAGTATGAAAGCATGAGAATGATTATGCACTTATAGCGAGTCTCTTTAAATTCTTGCTTCTGAAGCAAAGCCGTGTTTCTTCGTTCCCACAAAATCCTAAGATACTACCCAACAAACCGCCAACTCCTAACAAAGTTAGCATACTGCCAATATTTTCAAAATTCATATACGTTCTCCGATGGCTACTTTACCGCATTTGGAGAAATGCGAACAGTTTTTCCATTTGCCCATACCACAAGCGGACGACCTGACTTTCTGTGCCGCTCCACAACCCCCCGTACCGCTTTTTTCAATGCCGCTTCGGCTTTATCTTGTAAAGACATTCGTTTTTTCACTTATTACCTCTACTTTCCTGAACATGGGCAAATAATTCGTTGTTAAGCACTTCGGTATGCCCATTTCGTCTTTTCGCGATTAATATAGGTTTTGCCTTTGAATTATCAAACAACATCCAAGAATCAAATAATGATTCGTATAGCGCGAAGAAATTATTGATGCCGCGCGAGAATCGCCTGCGCACATCTTCAACGGGAACATTGTGCCCGCCCTCTGCAACTCTATCTTTAATACGAGCTATCGCCAATTCCGGGCTGGGTACCCAAAGAAAAAAAAGATGAAGCGCATAACCTTTCTTTTTTAATTCGGCAAGTAGACTTGCGTAGGATTTGCCAGACAAAGTCGTCTCAAACGCAAAAGCAACGCCTCGATTGGCATATTCATCAATTTGCTACAGTACAAGATTGCCAGCCTTAATAGCGGCTGCTCGCGGCTCAAATGGAGCCAACCCCAGAGCAATAAGGTCAGCATTTACAAAATTAGGGCAATTCACATAATCAGGCAAAAACAATTTCGCAAAAGTTGTCTTTCCTGACCCATTAGGCCCAGCAATAATATAAACTGCCTTATTTTTCATTAACACACCACCTTATGCTCTTAGCGAACCCTGCTATTTCCACTCGTAAGGTTCGCCTGAGCGTCAACAATGGCGGAGAGGCAGGGATTCGAACCCTGGAGGCCTTGCGGCCTACCTGCTCTCCAAGCAGGCGCACTCAACCGGGCTATGCGACCTCTCCGCGATTATCTTAAAAAACTTTATCCAAAACTTATTGCTCCTAAATGACCGTCTCATTATACGGCATATTATACAACCCATTCTTATTTTTGTCCATAGTCCGCGCGCTCAAGCTGGGCCGTAATCTCGGTAAAAACAGGGGCTTGGACCGCCGCCAGAAGAGGGATTCTTCTGGAGTCAGCGCTAAAATATCCGCTTACTCTTCCCTTCCTGACTTCTTCTTCATTTATACGGGCATAAGGCTGTATATAAAAAGCCGGCACTTTACCGATGCAGGGGACTCTTACGTATCTTTTTGACTCTACCACACCAAAAAGCTCATACATATCTTCATTACTGCATACCTGATACCCGACTCTTGTGCCGAGATCAATATTTAAAAGCCTGAAATAATAGCAGGCGCTTAATGTGTCCTGCGTGCCGTCAGGTATATCAAATACCTTTTCCGACTTATCCAGCATATTTTTGAAGCGGGCTTTTTTGGCGGTATAGTCAAAATCAGTGACAGCGTCTTTTCTATATCTTCCCTCTTCTCTATAAACTTCATGGCGCAATGTATAAAATTTTTCCGTGTCCACATAAGAAACAAATCTGTCATTTATCCTGTATATAGCCGAACAAAAACCATTTGTCTTTGCTGTCAATTCTAATTCATACGCCTGTCTGCCGTTTATCTGCTTTATGCCGTTTATAGAGGCGGTGATAGCCCCTACGGGTATGCCGAGCCATCTTACCGTGTAAAATAATTTCTCATATTCAGGAAACTTTAACGCGGCAGGTTCAATTATTATTTCATTGTCATAAAACTGTTCCTGTTTTATATTGGCGGGGGTAAAATTCTGGCCCGCGAAAATATCCGCGCAGTTTAATATGACAATTAAAAATATGATGGGTTTTTTAAACACAGGCACACTCCTTATCCGTTTGGCGAAGCCTATCGCAAACACCTTTAGGTTTAACGTTAAGACAAACTTTTGCCATGCCTCTTACGGCATTTGTCAAATAGATATTGTCAGCCTTTAAAAGATCTTCCGGATACATAACCTTTTCTTTAATATCTAACCCGCTTTTTGCGATGAGAAAACGCCTGTATACTCCGTTGAGAACGCCGCATTCAAGAGGCGGCGTATAATAGGTGTTGTTTTTTTCAATGAATACATTAGATATGGCCCCTTCAGTGACCTGGCCTTTTTCGTTCAAAAACAAAACATCATAGTAACCGAGCTTTTTATGCTTGTTGTATTCACTTTCATAAACATTCCTGTTTGTTGTCTTGTGGAACAGCCACTTATCGGATGACCTTGTCTTTATTGCCGATATAATAACCTGCTTGGGGGCATTATCTTCGCGTATAATTGAATAGTCCGCTCTTGGCCTGCCGTCTTTGGCCAGAAGCAGTCTAACACGGTAATCTTTTGTTCTGTCAAATGAGCTTGATATGTCTTTAAGATACTTTACGATAGCCCTTCTTTCGTATATAAAATCAAAATAACGGGCTGATTCCGAAAGCCTCTTTAAGTGCAAGCCTAAAAGTGTAAAACCGCGCGCGGGCCGCCATAGCATGGTCTCTATCAGGCTAAAACCGGCCGGCCGTTCCGTAAGAAAACTTGCCTTCAGAATACATTCTTCGTATTCATTATCACCGTCTGAATCATACACGATACCACTGCCTATGCCCATCTCCGCTTTGCCGGTTGCCTTGTTCAGAAACATGGTGCGTATAGCCACATTAAAAATACCGCTGTTATCCGGCGTAAGAAAGCCTATGCCGCCTGTATATATTCCTCTTTCAGACGATTCTATTTCGTCTATTATGCGCATGGTGCGTATCTTCGGAGCGCCGGTAACAGAGCCTGATGGAAATACCGCGGCAAAAAATTCGTATAATGAAATTTCCGGCCTTATCCTCGCCTTCACCGTTGATGTCATTTGAAATAACGTTTCATATTTTTCTATTTCAAAAATATCACGCGCCCGGACAGAACCTTCGCGCGATATCCTGCCAAGATCATTTCTTAAAAGATCAACTATCATTATATTTTCACTTCTATTCTTGGGACACCCGTAAAGCAGGCGGGCATTACGGGTATCTTCTTTCAGTGACCTGCCTCTGGGCATGGTGCCTTTCATGGGCCTTACAGTTATAAGCCCGTTATTTAATCTAAAAAAAAGTTCCGGCGAAAAAGAAAGTATATGCCCTTTGCCGAATTTAATAAAAGCCGCGTAGGAAACCTTCTGTTTTTGGCGCAGGCCGGCATACAGCTTGGGAACAGAGCCCTTAAAACGGCTTTTTAGCTTAAACGTTCTGTTTACCTGATACGTCAGGCCTTCCTCTATGCGGCGCTTGATATCTGCTATTGAACGTATGTATTCTTTCTTTGCGGTATCTGCTTTTATATCAGAAAGCCCCAAACCTTGGCCGGCAAAGCCTTCATCGCTAAACCGCGCCTTTTTGCCGTCATAAATAACCGGCTTTTTAAACACGCCGAACCAAAGCAGAGGAAAATCGTAGACCCTGTTCCGCCAAAGTGAGGGCTCCAGGGCAAGGCCGGCTTCATATGATAAAAAACCCGCGGCATAGTATCCGTTTTTAAGCATTTTTTCAATTTTGTCTATGCTTAACCTTAACAGCTTGCTGTCGTAGCAGGAAATAATATCAATAGGTTTTTCAAACAGGTAACTTCGCCTGTTATCTTTGTCAAAACGGCCTGTGTCAAAAAAAACAAAGTTTTCCTGCCGGCAGGCATCTTTTAAAAAACCGATCAATGGTATTTTGCGCATAAAAAATAACCGTATCCTTATGGGCGGTTTTCAACCGAACGCAGTGTCATTGTGTAGCCCAGGGAAGTGTGGCTGGTAACCTTAACAGGCAGTCTTTGGCTGTCTCTGCTAAGATAGAATGTGAATTTGGAAGGTTCACTTGTAAATATATCGGCAATATACCGGCCTGAAGGCGTGTCTTCTTCGCTTTGTCCGGATAAGCGGATTCTAAATTCCTGCGTTGGTAAAATAACTTTTGAATATTCGTTCATGTTTATATCCTCGCCGGAACGGCAAAGATATGTCAGCAGTATCGCGTTGTGTATATAACCTTCTTTCTGCATAATGTCTTTGCCGGATAAAAACGCGCTTTTCTTCTTTATCGTGACCGTGAATTTATCCTGGTCATACTCTTCTTCAATCTCCTCGGTTGATATGCCCCCCATCTTATGGACTATTCTTTTTATTTTAAGAGGCAAAAAAGAACCTTTATGCGCGTATATATCTTCATAATCTTTTAAAAAAGGCAGTTCCGTTTCAAAGGTCATATGATAAACCCTTTCGCCGTCAAGTTCTTCTTCGCCAAGAAATTTAAGAACCGAACTGCCTGCCTTAACGCCGGCGCAATACACATCATAAACAAGCGTTTCACTCGGAGCAAAGGGCAACAGCACGGCATGCTCTTCGGTCTCGGGCGCGGCAGGGGTATCTGAAAAATTTTCAGCCTCCATAGTATCCTCTGAAGAGCTGGGCCCAACACTTTGTTCGTTTGGCAGGACAAAACCATGCTCGTATTGCTCTCTATCAGCAAGCGATATTTTATCTGTGCGGGCATTAAAGTTTATGTTAAAAAAATAAAATATCCAAAGGCTTACTAATATTAAAATTGGAATTAATATAAATATCTTTTTCATTTAAGCTGTTGCCTCTTAAGACAGGTTCCGCGAATAACTGACAAAAATAATCCAAAAAACAGGCTATGGCCTTTCCTTCAATGCGAACTTAACAATATAGCTGTAACCCAAGTCAGCATAAGATGTCTTTAAAAACCCGAACGGGGACGCCATGCCCTCAATATCTTCAACGGACAATCGCAGGGCGCGCGGCGGGCCAAAGGGTGTTTGTTCTTTTTTCATCTCAATAACCGCCAACCTGCCGGACGGCTTTAATACCCGATTTATTTGTTTGAACATCTCTTTGTAGTGCCGTCTTACGTCCGGTATATGTAAAACCATAGCGAGCAGGCATACGTCAATAATAGCATCCGCGACAGGCAGGACATGCGCTGTATCGGAAACTAAAGGTTTCAGATTTGCAAACCCCTGTTCCCGGGCTTTTTCTAAAACATGGTCCGCGATATCGGCCCGCTTATCAAGGGCAAAAACAGTCCCTTTTGTGCCCACATATTTAGCGGCTTGCATAGAATAATCGCCCTCGCCGCAGCCAATATCAAGAAAACCATCCCCTATCTTAAGAC
Organism: Candidatus Omnitrophota bacterium; assembly: GCA_028716165.1. Lineage (NCBI taxonomy): Bacteria > Pseudomonadati > Candidatus Omnitrophota > Candidatus Omnitrophota bacterium. The sequence continues at coordinate 24,872 of JAQUQI010000007.1, read as the reverse complement.
CAAGGCACTTAAAAACAATGGCCGAATCATGCAAATCAAAACTGCTTATATATTTTTTTTGTTTTTCCGGCATTTTATTATTACAGACGTTTTGATTTTTGTAAGAACCGTTGCCCCTATCTTGTAAGACACGGTGTAACTTTTTAAGACTTGTCATTTCAAGCGCCGCCTTTGTCATTCCGATCGTCCACCTTGTCATTCCGAGCGTCCACCTTGTCATTCCGAGCGAAGCGAGGAATCTAATACTGACTTCACTTCCAGATCCTTCGCGGCTTATTCTGGCCTCGCCTCCTGCCGCTCTGGATGACACGTGAGGTATTTCCATTGAACGTGATTGAGCACGCAGGGTGTCTCCAAATAGGACGCCTGCAATACTTCAAAAACTGGCATTTCAAATAAACCGTTTTTTTAAAAACGCAAATCCTGATCCGGATTTTAAATATCTTTCAAATTCAACAGCTTTTTTCTTCTGACTGAAAGTTATATATGTCGTTAATTCCCAAGGCCCATATTTACGACTATAAGATGATTTATCGGCATTATGCTCCTCTACTCGACGGGAAATATCTTCAGTCAGGCCGATATAAATTCTATCTGGATATTTTTTACTGATAAGTATATAAACTATATACATATTCGTTATTGTCCTACTTCGCCCTTCAACAAGCAATAGCCGGTAGGGCTACGCAGAGACATTCTGCTTCGCCAATTCCTGCGAAGCTCAAAGCTGAAAAGCTTTGAGCGAAGCAGAATGGCGGAGAGAGGAGGATTCGAACCCCCGAGACCCGTAAAGGCCTAATCGCTTTCGAGGCGACCGCTTTCAACCACTCAGCCATCTCTCCGCAACGCATACCTTTTTAAGCATCAAATAAAAAACTGATGCCAAACGGCATCAGTATAATAAGGTTCATCCCCATTAATTTGATCGCAAGGGTAGGGTATGCCCGTCCGGCAATGTATTTATACCAAAAAATAGCTCAAAAAGCAAACGAATTCCGGCCCGCGCATTATTAGTGAATACCTGACTGAAAGTTTTGAGGATACTTTACGCGGATAGGCCTCTCACTAGGCAAATCGCGGGTTCGCTGACAAAATCCTCGCTTTGCAATCAAATATGCTGGCGGAGGAGGTAGGATTCGAACCCACGGTACCTTTCGGTACAACGGTTTTCAAGACCGCCGCGATCAACCAGCTCTGCCACTCCTCCGCGTGATAATCTGATATTTAGCCTTTATAATATACCAAAGGCTCAAATTGTTGTCAAACCCAATCCCGGGAAAGCCTGCTATGCAAATTACAAGAACAGTTGTTTGAATATCTCCTTATATGCGTCCGCGGATATCATATAAGAGTCTTTTAAAAAATTGGAAAATACAAGGCCCTGAAATAAAAAACTTAATACAAAACCCACTACAACCAGATTAATAATATAAATCAAACATGCCGACAACGGGTAACCGGCATACTGGAGATCTGTCTGCCTGGTTTTCAAAAAATCAACGGTAAGAACTATATGAAAAGCCAGCGTAAAACCGGCGGCAAAAAGAAACCATCCCTGATAAGGCCCACTGCCTAAAACCCGTTCCGCGGCAAACCATAATAAAATTATTATTATCGTATATAAAGGAACAAAATAAGGGCTTAACGCGATAAACACATTATTCTTGGAAACCGACACACTGCCGCCTTTGGATGATATTTGTATGGACCTGACTTTCGCCCCTGTAAGCAAAGCGGCTATGGCATGCGTCAGTTCATGGCTTAAAACAAAAGGATACAGAGGCTTAATGACCAAGGCATGAAATACAAAATACGCGATAATACCAAATAAAAAATATTTTTGCTGATACAATGAAAAAATACTTAAGGTTGCAACGTGGCGGTATAAACTTAATGATACCCCGAAGCAGACCGGCAGTGCCAATACCCCGAGCGATATCTTCAATATCCTGGTTAACATGCCTTATTTTTTGTCGGGCTTTAAAAGCCTCTTTTTCCCCAAGTAAGGCCTAAGCGCGGCAGGGACATCCACACAGCCGTCTTTGCGCTGATAATTTTCTAATATAGCGATGATGAGCCTTGCCAGGGCCACGCCTGAACCGTTTAATGTGTGCACAAAATTAAGTTTATCGGTTTCAGGGTCTTTGAATTTGATATTGCCTCTTCGCGCCTGGAAGCTTTCAAAATTAGAACAACTTGATACCTCAAGCCATGCCCCCGCGCCGGGCGCCCACAACTCAATATCATAACATTTACTTGCCGCAAAACTTATATCGCCGGTGCATAAAAGCTGGACCCTGTAAGGAAGCTTAAGCGCCTGTAAAACATCTTCGGCATTATTCAAAAGTTTTTCAAGCTCGTCATATGATGTTTCAGGCCTGACAAATTTTACCATTTCAACCTTGTCAAATTGATGCACTCTTGAAAGGCCTTTGGTATCTTTGCCGTAGGAACCCGCTTCTCTTCTGAAACAAGGCGTATAAGCCGTGTAATATACAGGCAAATCACTGCCGTTTAATACAGAGTCCCTGTGTATATTAGTAACAGGCACTTCAGCTGTTGGTATTAAAAAAAGATCCTCATCTTTTAACCTGTACATATCATCTTCTAATTTGGGTAATTGACCTGTGGCGGTCATGCTTTGACGATTCACCAGGGCGGGGGGCCATATCTCTTTATACCCATGCTTTTGGGTATGCATATCCAGCATAAAGTTTATTAATGCCCTTACCATTTTCGCGCCATCACCTATAAAAAGTGAGAATCCGGCTCCCGAAAGCTTGGTTGATCGGACAAAATCCATAATATTCAAACTCTCGGCTAACTCCATATGATTTAATGGTTTAAATCTAAAATTAGGCAGTTTGCCCCATTGCTTAACTGTCTTATTAGAACTCGCGTCCAAGCCAATGGGTAGACTAGTATGGGGGATATTTGGGATTTGCATAATAATATCCGCTATACGAAGTGTCAAATCCCCCACTTTTTGGTCTAATTCTTTTATTTTTTGGGATACAATCTTCATTTCGGAAACTTTAGCCGCTGTGTCCTTGCCTGACCTTTTTAATATCGCTATCTCTTCAGATTCAATATTGCGGACATTCTTTAACCTGTCAGCTTCAGCCACAAGAGCCCTTTGTTCTTTGTCAAGGCACATAAGATGGTCTATATCTAAACGGCAATTTCTGTTCTTTAATGCCTCTTTTACCTTATCCGTATTCTCTCTTATAAACTTGATGTCAAGCATTTTCCATCCCGCCTTTCTCTAAAAATAATATTAATTAACAACTTATCCTTTGACTACGCCTAAAGGCCTCATCCTGCAAACTTTTTTTGATATACCGGACTGGACCACAACCGAGATAACATCATCTATATTTTTATAGGCATCGGGCGCCTCTTCTGATATAGTATTTTTATCAGATGCCATTAGCACAATACCTTTTTTATTAAGTTTTGAGATAATCTTTTCCGATACATAAAGCTCTGAAGCGGCTTTCCTTGATAATGCCCTGCCCGCTCCGTGGCAGGTGGTAGCAAATGTATCATCTACAGCCTTATCAGTGCCAAGCAATAAATATGAATATGAGCCCATGCTTCCCGGTATAATAACCGGCTGGCCGATTTTTCTATACTCCGCGGGCATTTCCTCGGGCCGCGATGGGCCAAAAGCTCTTGTCGCGCCTTTCCGGTGCACGCAAAGCATTTTCTCAACTCCGTCTACGATATGCTTTTCAACCTTTGCTATATTATGGGCAATGTCATATACGGCAAATATCCCTAATGACTTAAATGTCTGGGCAAAAACTTTTTCAAATACAAGCCGTATAAGATGCGCTATACACTGCCTGTTATTCCAGGCATAGTTCGCGGCGCACTTCATAGCCCCAAAATAAAGCTTGCCTTCTGTTGAACCAAAAGGCGCGCAGGCAAGCTGACGGTCGGGTATCTGGATATTGTATTTAGCAAGAACTTTTACCATCTCGCGCGAATAATCATCGCATATCTGATAACCTAAACCCCGCGAACCGGAATGTATCATTATGGTTATCTGATTTTTTGAAAGGCCGAATATGCCCGCGGCATGCGCGTCGTATATCTCATCAACCGCCTGTATCTCTATAAAATGGTTGCCGGAACCAAGCGTGCCCATTTGCGGCTTGCCGCGTTCATAAGCTCTGGGGGATACGGCATCCGGGTTGGCGCCCGGCATACAGCCATTTTCCTCCGTACGGGCAATATCCGATTCAATAGCATAGCCCTTGCAAAGCGCCCACTGCAAACCCTTTTCAAATATCTGTGCTTCTTCTTTTGCCGTTACCTTGATATCGCCTTTTGAGCCTATGCCTAATGGTATAGCGCGATAAAGTCCATTGACAATATCACACAGTTTCGGCCTTATATCATTCTCAAAAAGCGAGGTCTTTAAAAGCCTTATACCGCAATTTATATCAAAACCTACCCCGCCTGGCGATATTATTCCTCCCGCGTCAATATCTGTCGCGGCTATACCGCCTATGCTAAACCCATAACCCCAGTGTATATCGGGCATAGCCAATGAATATTTGACAATACCCGGCAGCATAGCTACATTAGCAACTTGCCGCAGAGCATTGTCGTTTTTGGCCGCCTCAATCAATTTAGCGCCGGCATATACCAAGCCGTCTACACGCATCCCCTTGATACTGTCTTGCGGTATAAGCCAACGATTACTGTCTATCCTTCTAAGAGGCCCGTCATAGCGTGAAATCATAAATACCCTTTGAAGGCCTTATTGCGCTTATTTTTACTTAAAAAATAATCATCCTTGAACATATTATACATCAAATATAATATCCGTATGAAATTTGTTGTTTCTTTTAATTATTTTTAAGTTGTGGTAGGTGACCGCTTTGATCTCGCGTTTTAAACGGTGACGGGAGCTCAAGCACCTCTCTCCGCTGACCCTGGATAATATATCTGTCTTATTTAACCTGATAACATTAAATTCGGCAAGTAACAGGCCTTTGCCGTGAAAACAATACAAAAGTTCAGACAGCCAATTCCTTAAAAGTTCATCCCTGTCCATACCTTTAGACCTTATAAAAAAAGACCTTACCGGCCGGACCAGGCTGACATCGGATATGATGTCATACATGGCAAACGCGGAATTAGTAAAGAGGCTTTTGATATCACGCCCCCAAACTCTTATACCTAAATCCGACGTATGCTCTATATACTTATAGCATTTCATGCAGTAAGTATATCAAAATCAAGGCGCTCAAGTCAATCGCGGCGGGGATAAAACTACGCGGCATTACCTATGGCTTTTATAACTTTAAAAATAGATTTTATGCGCGCGAAGGAAACTTTTGGGTTGGCATTTTTAACATTGTCAATGTTTCTGATGACGGCGCAACAGCCTTTGGTAATATCATGGCTGTTAAATATGTTTTTCTTATCAAGATCAACGGGCTGTTTATTTTTTACGCTCTTTTCATAGTACTGTATAATATCGGGATTGTTGGTGCCAAGGCCTTCTTCGTACATTCTTAAAGGAACTATTATCTTTCCTGCCCCCATAGAAACAGCTATCTTTTCCTCATAATCCAGGACTTTTTCTACAAAATCCCCCACATTTATATTGCGCGTAAATTCAACCCGCGGGGATAATCCCCTGTCAATCATTACCTTTTCACCGTCAATAGAATTAAACATTAATAATGTCCCGCCTAAAATTTCTCCCAGGTCTTCATCTACAAAAAAAAGCGGTATCACGTCGGGATTGTTTTTGATGATATCGGGAGTGTCTACCCAGCACATATCCGAGTAATAACCTATATATTCGGCTATCCAGCCGCGGCATGGATATACCCCAATCCTTTTCTTAAAACACGGACTATTTCTGTTAAACCGGTTTATTTCATCTTTAAAAGTCGCGGGATTAAGGTGCTTGAGCAGTGCCTTGCCGACTTCAATATCAGCGTTAGAAAGCAAATCCTGCTTGAGAAATATATCCGTAAATTCAACAAATCTAATTATGTTATCAAGCGTCAGAACGGACACATTCGGAAGGCTGAAATATTTTTCCCACTTGGCATTATTATAAAATGCCGCCATAAACAGTGCCTGCCTGAATAACGGCCTGGCAGGCTTTATATCACTTAACACATTGAGTTCAGGGGCTTCTAAAAAAATCAGGGGCAGAACCGGGTTGTGTTGGTAATGAATAAGGTGTTGTTTGGCTTTATTAAATAAATCCAGTCTTTGCCTGATGTTTGATAAAGCCTGTTGGTTAATTAATTCCCCGCGCGCCTTGTCGGACAGCTTGCTGATTTCATCATCAGCAAGCTCAATAAGTAAGCTGATAATCCCGGAATAAGGGCCGCCGGCATTATTCATATTGCTTGCGGCGGATATAGCGGTATGCGCGGCATCTATCATATCCTTATAATATTTTCGTGCCGGCGGGGAAAAGGATTGCGCACTATTGGTCAATACCTCTATAGTAATAGGCGCGGGAATATTCCGTGCCAGGGGTTTTATCTTTCCGTCATCCCGGTTTTTTTTAAAATCATAATAAATTTCTTCAAATCCTTTTTTACCTCTTCCAGCAAAATCACTTATATCAAATCTTGTGATCGCTTTCAAAAGAATGCTTGTCTCTTTTTGACTTATATCAACACCTTCGGGCAGGGTATCGCTGAATATACAGCTATAAAGATTATCATATGTTTGCCGGATTTTGCTAAAACCTTTTTGCGCGATTATATTGCTCCACACCATATCCGGGGTTAAGGCATCCATAAGCCTGATAAGGGCCCTGACAAAATGCTCTCTCTCGTCTACCGCGGATAAAATAATATCCAGATAATCTGTTTTATTATTTTTTAACGCACAAGACAGTCCGGAATAGATAAAATACAGCGTTTTTTCATCCCGGGCCTGCGTCATATCATTTAATATAAAGGCTATCTTATTTATTCTTTTATAGCAGGTGCTGTCTTTTAACATATCCAGCGCGATATAACCCGCGTCATTTAAATCGTCAAAAATATAACATTTGTTTATATAACTTAATATATCATCATAGCCTATTCCGGGAAGATTTTTATTTATAATAGATTGGATAACCGGCAAAATGGCATAAGAATTTTTTTCCATAAAACATATGTCAATAGCATCTTTCAGCTCGCGTGCGGTAATGCCCGTTATGCCGCTATCTACCAACAGAGACAATAGACGCCCCGCACTATATAAAAGACCCATAGAAAACATTTCGGAAATACTTGTTTTAATATCATCAATACTTACGGATGATATACCGTTTTTTACTGCCTGCATAGCGATAATTCCACCATCAAAATATTCTCTGCCGCGGAAACATCCGGATACACACTTACTGACATAATCATCCTCTACCCCCGGCACGCCGCGTTTAATAGCCTCTACCGCTAGAAGGCCCGCGGAGTAGTATTTACCCAACGAAAAATCATATTCAATAATATCCCTTACGCTGTCAGCCGTTACGCCGGGTATACTATTATTAAAAGCCTCAATAGCAACCATTCCGGCATCATAAGACATTTGCTTCTTACGGCATCCCGCGACAACACTATCAATCTCTTTTGCCGTCACATTGCCCATTTTATTAGTCAGTATATAAATAATTAACTGGCTCGCGCTAAAATCTTCATCAATACAACCTTGGATGCCTTTCTTTATATAAGGCCAAAAATCACCGGGCATATTATTTTTTTGAGCTTCAAGCGCTATCATGCCGGCGTCAAAAGGGGAACCATACTCAAAGGACATCTCAATCCAATTTATTATCTCATCGCTTTTTATGGCCGCGGCAGGTTCTCGCATGGAATCTATTATAAACTTGCGGGCAAATGCCACCTGATTTTGTTTAAGACACACTTCTATTGATCTGCGTATATTATCAGGCGATATCCCGGGTATTTTTGCCTTTAACGCCTCTAATGTCATTTGGCCGGCAACAGAAAACAAGTTACTTTGCAAACAGCCTTCTATGCTCTTTTGCACATAGTCTGTGTCAACGCGGTAATTTTTCTTAAAAGCTTCAATAGCTATATATCCTGAATGAAACGCGGAATCCGCGCAAAAACATTCGGCAATCCACTTGTTAATCTGTCCAGGCGTAATACCCGGAATATTATTTTTTATTGCTTCAATCGTCAATAGGGCCGCGTGATTATAAAAACCTCTCTGCAGGCTTTCGCTTATGCTTCTAAAAACAGCTGATAAACTGCCTATCTCTTTCCCTAACGCCTGACGGGACATCTCATCACGGGGCATTTCCTTGTCAAGCCTTTTTAAAATAGAGGTAAAAAGTTCGGATTGTTTATCGGTTCGGTTATACGCTGATGGAATCTGCTCCTGCCGCAAACCTAAGTCTTCATTGGCCGCATGAGAAGATATCGGACGAAGGGTATTGATACCGGCAGAATATTGATAACTGCCGCTGATATAATGAATATGGTTATCGGTCAAAAAAACAATTACTACGAATAATACAAATATACGTTTTAGCATAAATAAAACCTTAGAGGATTATACAGATAGCTATTTTTGGATAATGGGTTAAAATAAATGATTAGAATATGTTTTTAAAAGTATATCATAACTAATGTACAAAGTCAATACCAAATTGTTTCATATTAATGTCAAGGCACGCCATAAAATATATCATTATTTACGCGGTATCATAAAAATAGATGCGAGATATAGGCCGTGTCACAATATCCCTGCCCATATTTCGCATCTTTATAAATGGTACCCCGCGTTGGACTCGAACCAACGACTCACGCCTTAAAAGAGCGTTACTCTACCATCTGAGTTAGCGGGGCATATACAGTTATATAGTCAATCTTCTTAAGTGTTACTTTTACAGCCCTCAAACCTCTAATAATTCCTTATCCTTTTGTTGAAGGATATTTTCTATTTCCTTTATATATTTATCCGTAAGCCTTTGCACATCTTCCTGCGCCTTAAAGGCCTCGTCTTCTGAAGCAAGCTTATCTTTTTCAAGCTTTTTGGCAGACTCATTAGCATCGCGTCTTATCGTGCGTATAGACACTCTGCTGTCTTCAGCCATTTTTTTTGTGATCTTTATCAGCTCTTCACGTCTTTCTTCTGAAAGAGGCGGTATACTGACACGTATGACTTTACCATCATTGACAGGCATAGAACCAATATTACTCTGCTGAATGGCTTTAGCTATTTCAGGCAGGCTTGCCGGATCCCATGGCTGAATTATTATAAGCTTTACATCAGGTGCTGATATATTGGCAAGCTGTTTCAGCGGCGTCTGCGTGCCGTAATAATCCACGTGTATGCCTTCTACAAGAGAAACGGATGCCCTGCCGGTCCTGACAGAGGCAAACTCCCTCTTTGCCGCTTCAACCGCTTTCTTCATCTTATCTTCAGCGCTTTTCACGACCTCTTTTACGGTATTCATCTATTCTGCCCCCCTGACAACAGTTCCTATCTCTTCCCCTTTTACGGCTCTCTTGAGATTGCCTTCCTTAAATAAATCAAAAACAACTATAGGTATTTTATTGTCCATGCATAAGCTAACAGCGGTGGCATCCATAACCTTGAGTTGTTTGTTCAAAAGGTCTATATAATCCAAACGCGCGTATCTTTTAGCTGATTTGTCTTTCAGCGGATCGGCAGAATATATACCGTCTACTTTTGTCGCCTTAAATATAATATCAGCCCCTATCTCTGTTGCCCTTAACGCTGCTGTTGTATCCGTGGTAAAATAAGGGTTCCCGATGCCGCAGACAAAGATAACAACCCTTTTCTTTTCCAAATGCCTGATGGCCCGCCTTCTTATATACAATTCGGCTATTTGGCGTATCTCAATGGCTGTCTGCAGCCGCGTAAATACGCCCTGCTTTTCAAGCGCGTCCTGTAATGCCATGCCGTTTATAGCCGTGGCAAGCATGCCCATATAATCAGCTGTTGATTTATCCATGCCGCTTTTGGACGCCTGCGCGCCCCGCAATATATTGCCTCCTCCGATAACAATGGCGGTTTCAATGCCCATATCGTGGACTTGCTTTATCTGCGATGCTATTGAGCGGGTCGTCGGAATATCAATACCATAACCGCTCTTGCCCTGTAATGACTCACCGCTAAGCTTAAGAACTATTCTTTTATAAGTAAGCTTGGCATCCTTTTTCATGCGACCTGGCCCAGTTGATACCGGGTAAACCTTTTGACAACAATGTTTTCGCCGGTTTTAGCTATTAATCCGGTAAGCAGGTCTTTAATAAAAATTTTCTGGTCTTTTATATACGGCTGTTCAAGTAAACATACTTCCTGATAATAGCTGTTCAGTTTGCCTTCTATTATTTTTTGCAAAGCGGCAGCCGGTTTGGTTTTGTTCTGTTCCTGTATTATGTCCTTCTCTTTTTCCAGGATATCACCGGGCACATCGTCCCTTGATATATAACTTGGCGCGGTGGCGGCTATCTGCATGGAAAGTTCTTTTACGAAATTTTTAAAATCGCTGTTCCGCGCGACAAAATCCGTTTCACAATTAACCTCAAGCAGAACACCTATTTTATTGTTTGTATGTATATAAGAAACTATCAGGCCTTCTTTTGCCGCTCGTGACGACCTTTTGCTTGCAAGGCTGATGCCTTTTTTGCGCAGTATCTCTATCGCCTTTTCCATATCTCCGCCGGCTTCAGACAAGGCCTTCTTGCATTCCATCATTCCAGCGCTTGTTTTTTCTCTAAGTTGTTTTACTTTATCCAGCATTTTGACATTCCTTTCCAGAACTATTTATCGTCTTCGCTCTTTTCTTCAGCTTTAGCTTTAGCATTAGCCTGTTTCTTCCTGCCTTCCATAACGCTATCGGTCAGCACTGTAAGGACCAATTGTATCGCCCTGATAGCATCGTCATTACCCGGTATGGGAAAATCCACGCTGTCTGGATCAGAATTTGTATCTATCAAAGCTACAATAGGTATACCCAGCCTCCGGGCCTCCCTAACGGCCGTCTCCTCTTTTTTAGGATCAATTACAATAACAACACCGGGCAGTTTTTTCATATCAGCTACGCCGGAAAGGTTTTTATTAAGCTTGGCCCACTCTTTTTCAAGGGCTGATCTCTCCTTCTTCGTAAGCGCGTCCATGCCGAGGCCTTCCTTCATGGCCTCTATTTCCTTCATCCGCTTTACGCTGCTGCGAACAGTCGTAAAATTGGTCATCAGCCCGCCAAGCCATCTTTCCGTTACGGAAAACATCCCACATCTTTGCGCTTCGGACAAAACGGCCTCTTTGGCCTGTTTCTTTGTTCCGACAAACAGGACATTTTCGCCGCGCGCTACGGCTTCATTTATAAATTTACACGCGTCTTCAAGCCTTTCAGCCGTCCTTTCAAGGTTAATAATATAGATACCGTTACGCTGTCCAAATATAAACGGCGCCATCTTGGGATTCCACCTTTTTGTCTGATGCCCAAAATGGACCCCTGCCTCTAAAAGCTGTTTCATTAAATCCGTAACCAAAATAAGCCTCCTCGCTCCTGCGCTATTACAAATTCCTTTTCAATCGGAACATAGCGCTTGTATTATCCCCATTTTTCATTAAGACGCAATCATTTAAGGGGATAGATTTATTTACCGGCAATTGCGCCTGGCGTTTTGCCAGAATATTGAAATCGGAGATAGATTATATCACAAAATACATAACTTGCAACAAAAATGTCAAAATTGAACTGCCAACCATTAAAAAGGGTTGTTTTAAGGGCATATCGGCGTGTTTTGCGGCTTCAACTATATTTTTAAACAACGCATTTGCTTTTGGCCTATCGCGCTTATTTTAAACTCACCGGGTATCTGCCGCAAGTATAATTTTTACCTTCCGGGCAATAACCCAGTCTTTCACATACTGCGCCCGCCTTTGCGAATATCTCGGGGATGTTTTTCCTGCATATTGCAAGCATGGCGTTTGCCAAAGCCCTTATCTCCCATTGGGCCCTTGCGCAGCAACGCTGACTGAAAAAATGCAAAAGCTGCCTGCAGTTCATGGAAAAGACTATCATGGTTTCTGCCGCTTGAGGAAGAACAAACCTGGCATCTTCCGAGGCTTTTCCTTTTTCAACGCGGCCTTGTAATAATTTGATTATTTTGCCATAATCTCTTTGGGCATTTTTCATTGACCTTATAAATATTTTCTTGGCCACGGCGGTTTTTTCAATGGAAGCCGGCATAATAAAATTAAAGTCCCGGCCAGGCACATACCTTTGGCTCTGCTGTGAATACGAAGCCAGCCTGTGCCGGACAAGCTGATGTGATAATGCCCGCGACACGCCTTTTATTGAAAAAGTTAATGTAACGTGTTCAAGCGGGCTTTCGTGGCCCGAAGACACTATTCTTTTGATAAAATCTCTCTTTTGCGGGCTTGAAATACTCTTATCATTATATATGTCCGCCGCGTATTTTTTTGAATAACACTGTCTGGCCGCGGAATAAATAACCGACAGCGCGTCGGGGGTAACTGCCAACAGCTTAACTGCCGCTTTGACTCCTTTCATTCAAACCCTCCTTTTTGGCATATCTATATCGTATGGCAAAAAAATAAAATCCCGGCTTAAATGCCGGGATTACGCCATAACCGCTTGGCCCCTTGCCCGCGCCTGTGATATTCTTCCGATAGCTTACGCGCTTTTTTCCGGAAAAAGAGCTTGTTAAAAACCGGCAAACTGCATGTTATAAAGTTTACTATAAAGGCCTTTTCTGGCGATAAGTTCTTCGTGCTTTCCCGCGTCCTCTATCCTGCCGGCCTGCATAACAATAATCTTATCCGCGTGCTTTATTGTAGAGAGCCTGTGGGCAACGACAAAAACCGTTCGGCCGCGCATTAACCTATCTATGGCCTCCTGCACCAATTTTTCTGATTCGGAATCAAGCTGTGATGTGGCTTCGTCAAATATAAGTATAGGCGGATTTTTAAAAACCGCTCTTGCTATTGCCAGCCGTTGTTTTTCGCCGCCTGAAAGCTTAAATCCTTTTTCGCCAATTACCGTATTGTATTTATCAGGCATCTTCATTATAAAATCATGGGCATTGGCGGTCTTCGCCGCCTCTATTGCCGCGTTAATGTCGGCATCCTTTTTGCCGTAAGCTATATTTGCCAGGACCGTGTCGTTAAAAAGTATTGTATCCTGGGTCACCAGGCCTATATTATCTATGAGAGACCGCAATTTTATGTCCCTTATATCAATCCCGTTTATAGATACCCTGCCCCGGTTAGGATCATAAAAACGCGGCAGAAGATTAACAAGGGTAGTCTTGCCAGACCCGCTTGGCCCCACAAAAGCTATCACTTCGCCAACTCTGGCTTTAAATGAAATGCCTTTTAAGGCATCAGCCTGCTTATCAGAGTATCTAAACCAGATATCGGAAAAAACAATCTCGCCTTTGATGTCACCGAGCGCACGAGCATCTTTTTTATCTTCCACGGCGATCTTTTCATCAAGGATTTCATACACCCTATGGGCCGCGGCCAGGGCCTGCTGGTTAATATTATGGACCCTGCTCAACCTATTAATAGGCTTTGATAGTGACAGGACCGCCAAAGCAAAGGCTGTCAATGTCCCTATGCTCATACTGCCTGTGATTACCTGCTGTCCTCCGAGCCACAGTATGCCCATAGCCGATACCATTGTCACTAATTCTGACAATGGGCTTACTGCCAGTATCCTCTTATTGGATTTCATTACCATTCTCTTCAGGCGCTCATTCTCTTGCCTGAATTTTTCCCTTTCATATTCTTCCATAGAAAAACCTTTTATCACTCTTATCCCGGATATGGCCTCATATAATATATTACTCATACCCGCCATGGATTCCTGGTGTTTTCTGCTTATCTGCCTGACGCGCTTGCCGATATATATCAAGGGAACGATTATAACGGGTATTACAACAAAAGCAAAAAATATAAACATCATATTGATCCGGAAAAAAATCGCTATATAGATTACCATGATAAGAGAGAAGACAAACTGCAGTGACTGCCAGATAAGGTCGGTTAATCCTTCCGAGGCGGCATCCTGGATAATCGTCGTGTCATGGGTAATGCGTGAAACAAGAGTGCCCGTGCGCGAATTGCTGTAAAAATTCATTGAAAGCCTTAAGAGCTTATCATACAAGAGATTTCTTATATCGCGGGTAACCCTCTGGCTTACCTCCCGCATAAGATATTGCTGGCAATAAAGAAACACGGCCCTTAGGGTAAAAGAGACTATATAAAAAACAATAAGAATTTCAAAAAGCCTCATTCTCGGCATATTGTTCACCCATAATACCGCCTCTGATATAAAATTTGGTATATTCTTACCGGTAAGCACTATATCCTTGCCCATCATCACCTTATCAATGAACGGTATAAACCCTCCTAATGACAGGGGCTGAATCAATGACGACAATATCATGAATACGGTAGCATAGGCTAATACCCATAAATGCGACCTTACATATCCTATAAGCCTTAAATAACTCTTCATATCGGTTTGCCCTTGGCGAAACGGATTACTAACGCGGCTGATAATTTTATTTTTTTCTAAACAAATCAGTGTATTTTATCATAGCTATTTGGGCTTGTCGAGCCAAATGCCCAAAACACCAAAAACTTGAGAGAATATATGGAAAATAACAACGCTTAGTGGGCCTGTCTAAGCCTGGTATCGCGGCAATATTGCCGCGACTGCGCTAAACCCCTTAAAAAAACCGGCAGGAGACGGTTATTTAAAACGCTTAATTCGGCCTTACTATTGTATTTTTTATATAATGTTTAACGGAATCCGCCATCTCATAGAGGTCTTCGGCTTTATATGGCTTAAGTGACATGAAGCCGGGGTTGAGAGTGTCTCTTGGCACAAATTGCTGGATGCAGTATTTCCGCGCTTTTCTGATTTCTCTTGCTATATCAAGAATATTATTTTTATCAATTATTCCCGGGACTACGGTTGTCCGGAATTCGTGCTCAAGGCCGGAATTTATTATAATATCTTTTGACAGAATTATATCATCTATATTTACATTGACATTTACCGCGCGGCTGTATTCTTTCCCGCGCAATGGCGCCTTAATATCCATTGCCACATATTCAATAAGGCCGTTTTTTATGATCTTTTCAAGCAATACCGGGTTTGAACCGTTCGTATCCAGTTTGACCGGAAACCGGAGTTCTTTTATTTGATTGATAAGGTCTATAAGGGCCTGCTGATGGAGGCACGGCTCTCCTCCCGTTATGACAACCCCGTCTATCCAGCCTGATTTTTTAGACAGATACTCCGCGATGCGCTCAAACGGTATTGTATCTATATCGTCAAAACCATCCACAAGCATTTTGGAATGGCAAAAACCGCACCTGAAATTACACCTGCCTAAAAATATTATACAGGCTATATTTCCGTCCCAATCCGTAAGAGTGGATTCCTGAAAACCCTTTATAAGGGCCTGGGGCCTGGTATGAAACATAAAAATAAGCGTCCGAAACTCTGCCTATCGCAGGTAAGCGGCAAAGTCTTCCGTCCTGGGAACTTCCCCGTCCCACCTGGCCAGCACCTGGTCTTCTTTTTCTATAAGAGTAGTGGGAATTTTCAAGACATTGTTGTAGGCGCCTTCCGTCATGCCTTCCACAGTATCAAGATCGTGGAATTCCAACGCGGCGTTTGAAGGGTTATTATTTTTTTTAAGATAATGGTTTATTTTATTTTTTGTTGTCTCGCATTTGGCACAGTTATTTTTTCCAAAAACTTTTATCTTCATAATCGTCACGCCTTTCCTTACACCGCGTAGTTTGCCGGGTTCTGCCTTCTGTCCTCAAGCTCTCCCAATTTAGATTTATTCCAATTATTTATACGGCTATAATAACCTACTATACGCGTCATACCGTAAACATCATCTGAACCGCAGGCCCTGCAGGCATCGCGCAGGCCATTGTCCCTTTTATGGCAGGAATTGCATATGGTAAATTCCGGCGATATGGTAAGCTGGGCCGCCTGGGTCTTCTGAAATGTCTTTTCCAGAAGCTTCATTATTGCCTGCGGGGAAGGCAATCTTTCCCCCACGAAAGCGTGTATAATAGCGCCTGACTCTATAAGCGTGTGGAATTTTGATTGTTTCTGTATCCTTGTGATCAGGTCTACGGGAGCGTTTGCCGCAAAGTGTATGGAATTAGTATAATAATACATGTCGTTTGCCATATCGCCTTTTATGACATTGGCCGCTTCTTCAGGATATTGCCTCAAATCCACCTTGGCCAATCTTCTTGCCGCGCTTTCCGCCGGTGATTCTTCAAGTGAAAATTTCAAACCAAGCCTCTTCTCCGCTTCTTTTGCCTTGAAATACATATACGATACTATTTTGATGCCGAGCTTAAAAATCTCCTCATCATCGTGAAGCTGTTTACCGGTCAAGTGTTGAAGACATTCATTAAGACCCACCAGGCCTATTATATATGTGGCCTTATCAAGGTCTATATACGGCCTGCCGTCAAGAGCGAGTTTTCCTACTTCCCACATAGGCAAATGCGGTTTTGACATTAGCCGGCTTATAAAATCTTTTTTCTGGACATGCGCTTTTATGGCAAGTTCCATACACCTGTCCACTTCTTTGTAAAACGCTTCTAAATTGCCTCTGCCTGAACGATACGCGGCCTGCGGAAGGTTTATTGTTATGTTTTGGAAACCGCAAAATCGCATGGATTCCGGGTGCTCTATCATATAATTGTCTCTTATTTGCGTTCTCAAACGGCAGCAAGCGGAAAGCGTTACCTCGTCTCTGTCAAAAACAAAATAGGGCGCGCCGTTTTCGCTTGCTATCTGGCAGGCGTATTCCAACAGCTGTCTCTGACTGGGATCACTAAACGTGTCGGCGCTGATATGCAAATCGCATTTAGGAAAAGCGAAAGGCCTGCCAAATTCATCACCGTCACGCCAAACGCTAAGCATGGCCCTGGCAAAACGCTGCGCGATTTCTTCATAATAACCATATGTTTTACCGGTATATTTTCCATCCGGCCCGATAGCCGGTATATTTTTCAGGTAATTAGGCACACCCGTATGTATGTTATGGTCTATAAAAAGGCTCTGCCCGCCCCTGGAAAAAGCGTTTTGGGAAGCTGAAAATATAAGATGCTGGGCCTCCTGGCGCATCTGTTTATCGGTCATGTCTCCGACATAGGGCGCGTACATAATATTAACATAGGCAACACCCAGAGCTCCGGCATAATATGCCTGCATACTGGCTAAAAACGTATTGAGATGGCCGGTAAGCGTCCTGGCGTGTTTCGCGGGCGCGCTTTGCGTGTCAAGATTACCCAGATGCAGTCCGTATTTTTTCAGGTATTCAAGGGAATGTGAAGAACAATAAACCCTGGTTGGATAACCGAGATCGTGCAGGTGTATCTCCCCTTTCAGATGGGAATCCGCTATATCCTGTGAGAATATCCTTTCAAGAGCGTATTGCTTAAGTACCGTTTCGGCTATGGCCAGGTTTATGGCCTCGGGATTATTTGAATTAATATTAGCGTTTTCATTACTCTTGGAGAATATAAGCGTCTCCAGGTCATACACAGGCATACCTATCGCGGCCTGTTTCTTAAGGGTCTTATTTAATCCTCTGGTAAAAAGCTCATTATCTACCAATTCCCTTATAAGGCTTGTTGATATTTGGCTGATATCCGAATTGACTATTTTATGCTCAACCGCTGACGCTATCTCATTGGACAGTTCCATGCTCAAACCAGCTTCTTTCCGGAGAGCTTCAGCAACCTTATTCTTATCCCATAGCACTACTTCATCTTTTGCCAGGGGCGTAACCATTAAAGATATATCAGTGGAATTATTTTCCTGCCGCACTTTTTTTCTTACGCGCAGGTTTTCCCTGGCCCGGGCCCTGTTTTCCCTGTATAGTATATAAGCCTTCGCTGTCTTGGCGTGGCCTGTTTCAATAAGCACCTTTTCAACAGCATCCTGTATCTGTTCTATGGCCGGTATTTGAGAGGTAAATTTTTTTCTTAAGTATAGTGTAACGGCCGAGGCAAGTTCTTCTGCCATTTCCCTGTCCTCTCCCCCGACTGAAAGAGCCGCTTTAAAAATAGCGTCCGCGATTTTGCTTTTGTCAAAAGCAACCAATCTACCGTCTCTTTTGGATATAACGTCAAAATACCCTTGCCGGACACCCGCACTGCTTGACTGCTCTACGCTCATCCCTTACCCCCTTTTGCCAAGACATATTTTAGTTCCTTCATAAATTCCGTAACATCCTTGAATTCTCTGTAAACAGAAGCAAATCGCACATAGGCCACTTCATCAATCTCATGGAGCCTGCTCATGACCATCTCTCCTATATGCGATGATTTTATTTCTTTTTCATTTTTTCGCTGGAGCTGTCTTTCAATGTTATCCACGAGGCTTTCAATCCTGTCCGCGCTAACAGGCCTTTTCTCGCAGGATTTCAATATGCCCGATATAAGTTTATTACGGTCAAAAACCTGTCTTTGGCCGTTTTTTTTCACCACTATCAAAGGCATATCTTCTATATGCTCATACGTGGTAAAACGCCTTTGGCACCTGGCGCATTCCCTTCTCCTTCGTATGGCGTCATTTTCCGAACTCGCCCTTGAATCCACTACCTTGTCTTCTTTATAACCGCAATAAGGGCACTTCATTTTCCCGCCTGGCATAAAAACCGTTAATTAAAAAACACATTATATAGTAGTGTGAGAAAATATACACCCTATATATTGTATTGTCAAATACCGTGATAAGGCTGATTATAGTAATTTAATGCGGAAATTGCCCTTAAACACCCAAAATCTTCTGTTTTCTCTGTTTTTTAATATGAGCTATCTTGATACCGGCCTCTTTCAAAAAACCTTCCGCCATCTGGTCGGAATAACTGTCAGCAGCAACTATTTTTTTTATGCCGGCATTAATAAGCATCTTCGCGCATATGGCACAGGGCATATTCGTGCAATATAAAATAGAGCCTTTAAGGCTAACCCCGTGCAAGGCCGCCTGTATAATCGCGTTCTGTTCCGCGTGCAATCCTCTGCATAATTCGTGCCTTTGCCCTGACGCTATGTTGAGCTTTTCGCGTATACAACCTGCCTGGCGGCAATGCTTGATGCCTTTGGGCGCGCCATTATAACCTGTTGAGAGTATATGTTTGTTCTGAACAATTACCGCGCCGACTTTACGCCTTAAACATGTCGCCCTTCTGGAAGCAAGTATTGCCAAATCCATAAAATACGTATCCCAATCAGGCCTCATATCACTAACAGCTCTTATCCTGTCGTGTTTTTTACCTTTTCTTTTCATTTTTTCACCTTATACACAGGGAATTTTTTTGTAAGCCTTGATACCTCTTCTTTGATATCCTTGATCCTGGCTTCATTTGTAATGTGGGATAAGACATCATCTATCAAGCGCGCGATTTTTTTCATCTGCGGCTCTTTCATTCCCCTTGACGTAAGGGCTGGGCTTCCTAATCTTATGCCGCTGGCCACGAGAGGGGGCTGGGAGTCGTATGGTATCAGGTTTTTATTAACCGTGATACCCGCCCTGTCAAGAGCAGCGGAAGCATCTTTACCTGTTACCTGTCTTGAACAATAAACATCAACTAAAACCATATGATTATCTGTGCCGCCTGAAACTATCCTGTATCCAAGATTTTTTAACTCTTCGGACAGAACAAAGGCATTTTTCAAAGTTTGTATCTGCTTGCGCTTAAACCTTTGTGTGGAGGCCTCTTTAAAAGCAATGGCCTTAGCCGCGATTATGTGCATCAACGGCCCTCCCTGCAATCCCGGAAAAACAGTATAATCCACCTGTTTGGCAAAGTCTTTTCTGCAAAGTATAAATCCGCTCCTTGGCCCGCAAAGTGTCTTATGGGTGGTGCTTGTGACAAACTCCGCGTATTCTACGGGATTGGGATGGCAACCGCCTGCTATAAGCCCTGCAATATGCGCCATATCAACCATAAGCAAGGCCCCTGTTTTATCGCATATATGCCTTAACCTGTCAGGATGTATGGTTCTTGGATACGCGCTGGCACCTGCTATCAAGAGCCTTGGTTTGTGTTTTTCGGCAAGGGACAATATATTATCATAATCAAGCCTTTCGGTTTTCCTATCCACTCCGTAAGGTATTATATTAAAATACTTGCCTGAAAAATTCAAAGGATGTCCGTGTGTCAGATGCCCGCCGCAGGCAAGGTCCATTGCCAAAATAGTATCACCGAATTTTAGCTGGCTGAACAAAACAGCCATATTGGCGCTTGAGCCTGAATGCGGCTGAACATTGGCATGTTCAGCTTTATAGAGGCTCTTTGCCCGCTCAATGGCAAGAGACTCTACAACATCAACATGCTCGCAACCACCATACCACCGCCTGCCCGGATAACCTTCGGCATATTTGTTCGTAAGAACCGAGCCCTGCGCCTCCATAACAGCCTGCGTGGCATAATTCTCGCTGGCTATAAGCTCAAGATTGTCCTGCTGTCTTTCGCGTTCATTAATAATAGCATTATATACCTGTCTGTCCGTATTTTTTATAAACCCCATCTCGCGCGTTCTCCCTTGTTATAAAATCAAAGTGACCGGACCCATTACTTAAAAACCTTCGTCTCAATCTTTTTTATCTGCCTGACGCGCCGGGCATGCCTTCCCGCTAACGCGCTTGTCTTAAGCCAGGCGCAAAGCATTGATCTGACAGTGCTTTTTTTAACATATAAAGCGCCCAGCACAAGCATATTGGCGTCATTGTGTTCGCGGCTGGACCTGGCCTGGGCAACATTAAAACATAATGCGGCGCGGACACCTTTTACTTTATTAGCAACTATTGAATTGCCTATTCCGCTTTTGCATATCGCTATACCCCTGTCCACTTTCTTCGCGCCGACAAGGCCTGCTACGGCAAAACTATACTGCGGATAATCGCAGTCATCCGGGTTGAAACAGCCCACATCCACAACACAGTAATTCCTCTTTTTGAGGTATTCAATGATATCTTTTTTCAACTCAAAACCGCCATGGTCCGAACCTATCGCTATCCGCATATGCCACCTCTTACACGCTCGGCCACTTTTTTTGTGGCTTTCTTTATGTTATCCCGGACGGCCCTATACACATCAAGCGGTTGGCCTATCGGGTCATCAATATCAGAAACACCATTTCCGATACCCGCAAATTCATTATAAAGAAACACCCTGCCTTCAGCATAAGGAGCTTTTTTTAACACGCCTTCTTTATGCGAAGAGGTCATGACAAGAATAATATCCGCCGACCTTGCCAGGGCCTGCGAAAAAGATTTTGTAAGATAAAAAGATATATCAATACCCTCTTCGCGCATGGCCTCAACAGCAGTTCTGGTAGGAGGCATGCCGTCAATAGCGGATAACCCCGCTGAAAAAACCATAAATCCTTCTTTGGGATCAAGATATTTTTTTAAAAACCCTTCCGCCATAGGGGACCGGCAGGCGTTTCCTGTGCAGACTATAAGGACCTTTTTAATATCATTTGTCATAACCTAAAAACCGGGTTAGCTGCCGGGACAAGGCACCGTGACGTAATATCTTAAAATGTGAACGCGTACAGTCAAGAACGGTTGAGGCCGTGCCTTCGGCTATTGTGCCATCGTCTACGATAATATCTATAAGCCCGTCAAATGTATTGCCTACTTCTTCGGCGGAAACGAGCTCTTTTTTGCCGGACATATTCGCGCTTGTGACAAAAACAGGAAAATCGGACGCGGCAATAATTGAAAGCGCGGCCTTATTATCGGGCATACGAAAACCTGTTTTGCCGGCGGAAGTTTCCAAAAGAACTGTAAGTGGCCCGGGCCAGAATCTATTTAACACACGGTTAATTTTGCCGTCAAGGCTTATGCCATAGCCTAAAAGCTTGGCTATCTTGTCAACCTGAACAACAAACGGCTTGTCTAAAGGCCTGCGTTTAAGTTTATACAATCTCCTGACAGCCTCTTTATTGGCGCCACTGCAAGCCAGCCCAAACACGGTCTCCGTCGGAATTGCCGCTATCGCGCCTGATTTTAAAAGCAAGGCGATTTCGCGCGTTTTACGTCCATAATCGCTTTTGCCGTTTAAATCTATCGTCCTGGTAATCATTTTTTCAAAGCAGACTTTGCCAAAGCAATCTTATGGCCATCCAATTTGGTTCTTAAACTATTGTCGTTTAAAGCTAATATCTCTATCGCGAGCACAGCGGCGTTTATAGCGCCCGCTCTGCCTATCGCCATGCACGCGACAGGAATGCCCGAGGGCATCTGCACGGTAGAAAACAAAGAATCCAGCCCCCCCAGGGCTTTCGTATCCATGGGCACACCTATAACCGGTAATGTTGTATGAGCGGCCGCAACTCCGGCAAGGTGGGCCGCACCCCCTGCCGCCGCTATTATCAGCTGATAATTGTTCTTCCGGGCATTAGAGGCAAATTCTATCGTCCGCTTAGGCGTCCTATGGGCCGATAGTATCCTGACATCGGCATTAATACCAAATCCTTTTAATGTATCAACGCAATTCTTCATAATTTCCATATCCGAATTGCTTCCCATTACCACGGCTACTTTGTGTTTTTGCGCCATTTTATCCGCCCTCCGGCCTTGCTTTATTCAGCCCCTCGCGAAACCGCTTTAAACCCGATATCTTTTCTAAAGTGCATTCCCTCAAAAGCAATAAGGCCAGCCGCGGCATAGGACTTTCTTATCGCCGCATCAATAGTGTCAGCCATTGCCGTTACGCCTAAAACGCGTCCGCCGCTTGTTGTAATAACAAAAGATTGCCCGTCGGTGGAAGATAACCTTGTGCCGGCATGAAAAATAAAAACATCCTTTATAGTGCCTGCCTTATTTAACCCTGATACCGGTAAACCTTGTTTATACGGGCCAGGATACCCGCCGGATGCCAATACTACGCTTACACACGGGCGCGGGTCAAAATCAATCTTAAAATTACCGAGTTTATTATCAAGCGCCGCCTCAAAAATATCCACTAAGTCCGTCTTCAATCTCGGCAGTATCGCCTGCGTCTCCGGGTCTCCAAACCTGACATTAAATTCAAGCACATAGGGCGTTTCGCCTATTATCATCAGGCCTATATACAGAACACCTTTATAAGGGTTTCCTTCAGATCTAAGCCCGTCAAGCAAAGGACGTATTATATCATTTTCTACTTTTTTAATAATTCCATCTGTCGCGACAGGCGCCGGGGAATAGGCTCCCATGCCGCCGGTATTAGGGCCTTTATCATTATCAAAAACCCTTTTATGGTCTTGGCTGGTCGGAAACAATACATAATCCCTGCCGTCGCTTACAAGGATAATAGAGGCCTCTTCCCCTTTCAGGCACTGTTCAATTATAACATTTTCTCCGGCAGGGCCGAATTCTTTATCCAGCATAATGGACTTTACGGCGGACAGTGCCTGCTGTTTCGTGCCGGCTACGATAACACCCTTGCCGGCGCAAAGCCCGTCAGCTTTGATAACAATGGGAAGCGGCGATGATTGTATATGCTTCTCGGCAAGGGCGGGATCATTGAAAATAGCAAAATCCGCGGTTTTGATGCCAAACCGTTTCATTGCTTTTTTGGCAAATACCTTGCTTGACTCAAGACGTGCTGATGCCTTATCAGGGCCGAATATCCTTAACCCCCGTTTATTAAAAGCGTCAATTATGCCTATTGTTAGAGGGGCTTCGGGGCCTACAACGGTAAGTTCTATTGATTTGGATACGGCAAAATCAAGCAGGGCATTAATATCGTCGTATTTTATATTAACGCACTCGGCTATTTCCGCTATGCCGCCATTGCCCGGCGCGCAATACAGTTTACTAATCCTGCGGCTTTGTGCCAATTTCCAGCACAGGGCATGTTCCCTGCCGCCCGAACCTATTACAAGCACTTTCATAAAAACATATACCTGTTATCGGGTTAATAAAAAATATTTTAAATATTTTGCCTTTGCCGGCGATGCCTGCTCATAACAAAAACGTGAAAACGGCCTGCAAAAACCTTATATTAGCTTGACCCTGGATTGGCCTTTTGCTATCTGGCCTATTACAAACGCTTTTATGCCAAAGGCCTTTAAAATCCGGCATGCGTCTTTAGCGTGTTCCGGATTGACCACAACAATCATGCCGATACCCATATTAAAGACGCGATACATCTCGCTGTCTTTAATTCCGCCTTTTTTCTGGATAAGTTTAAAGATATCGGGCACCTGCCATGAGTTCTTGGCTATAAAAGCGCAAAGCCCTTTGGGAATTATCCGTGATACCTTGTCCTCATAAGCGCCCCCTGTAATGTGCGCTATACCCTTAAGCGTTATCTTTTCCTGGACGGCGAGCAAGGGCTGGGTATATAAAAGCGTGGGAGCCAGAAGGCTATGCTTAAGCCGTTTGATCTGGCGGAGCGAAAATACCTTTCTTATTAACGAATATCCGTTTGAATGGGGCCCGCTTGACTCTAAACCGAGTATTATATCGCCTTTCTTGATGCGCGAGCCGTCTATAATGTCCTTTTTGTTTACCACGCCCACGCAAAAACCCGCGAGGTCATATTCTCCCGCGTCATACATGCCGGGCATCTCGGCCGTTTCACCTCCGACAAGCGCGTATCCGGATTGCCCGCAGGCCGCGACGATAGACTTTACCACGTTTGTCAATACACCCGTCTGTAATTTTCCTGTAGCGATATAATCAAGGAAAAACAAGGGCCTTGCTCCCGTCGTAGCGACATCATTAACGCACATGCCTACCAGGTCAAAACCTACTCCGGAATGCATATTTAACGCCTGGGCTATCATAAGCTTGGTCCCGACGCCATCGG